>CAZYQZ010000067.1:0-6904 GCA_964649915.1 uncultured Gammaproteobacteria bacterium
GATTAAAGACTTGAAATATGCCTATAATAAAAAGGGGGAGCAAAGGGAAATACAGTAAGCCAAATTCTCTAACACCTCCCAACCAAAAGTAATCGTTCAAAAAAAAGAACCTTTCAAATGAAAAAATTCCAAAAAAGTTTAAAAGGAGTAGGCGTGGATCTACGTGTGAAATCGATTGATGGAAAAACCAAAATTGAGGGAAAGAAATCATCGCGAATAACATTAAAATAAGTGGAAGTATCTTTTTTACCTTGGAGTTTGTTATAAAGGTTGCAACAAATAATACTGTTAGTAGAATACATATAGTCCTCGGTATTGATGAGATAACTCTACTTTCTTCAAGAAATACCGGAAGAATTGAAAGAAAGAAACTTCCAAGAAGGCTTAATCGCACGTTTTTATGTTCTCTATAAATATAAAGTCCAAAAATTACCACAGCCATAATACTCCATATAGCTGATTCTATACGTACTACCACAAATGTAGCCTCCAATACGGGAGGGTACATCCCGATGGCGTAAAAACGAAGTACTATTGAGAGTAAAATAATTCCTACAGCAAGAAGATATTTCATGTCTTATGTCTTAATGATAACAAAAACCGGCTTCCCTTCTAAGTCGTTGATTGTAGTAAACGGAAATTTGTCTTTTGGTGTCTCATCAGGGGCAAGGATGAGCACGTTATTACTTTCCGTTAGTAGCTGCGGGCGAACTACACTGTCTTTTGAGTAGTCGTAAAAGCTATCCGATGTATCGTATGAAGCATGTCCAAAGAATACATTGCCAATCTGGTTATGTAATTGTATATTCTGATACTGAAATGCAGAGTATTGAGAATAAAATAAGTAGAAAATATACGGTCTCCAATAGTATCCTGACAAATAAATAGTTTTATAATTTTTACCATGCTTATTTATCCAATCTATAGCCTGCTTGTATCCATATGCCCAAGACCTACTACTTTGACTTGGATAATAGATGTAATACTGAAAAAGATAATTATGAAATTGGAGTCCAAGAAGAAATACAAATATACAAATAAAAATTGGTAAGTTTTTTGTGATTTTTTCAAAGATTAAAGTTATTCCTATCCCAGCAAAAATAATAAACGGAATAACCAGGGGTAAACTACGCAAGCTATGTGGAACAGGCAATACGAATGCGGCCGCTATTGGAGTCGAGAGCAAGATTAGGAAGAATACATATCTGTATTTTACCCGCCGATATATTGCCCAAACCATTCCGAGAAGAATAAAAATGCTTAATACTGAATAAAGAAGAGGTGTGTTTTCTGGTTTATGTCGGGCGTCATCTGGAAAGTTAAAAAATAAAAATCTTGGATCCAAATGGGTAAGGTAACCAGAAAAAATATCAAAACTATATCCTACATACTTATTATAAAGCAACTTTGAAATAACTACGTTTTTTGTTTCACTTCTTTTTTTAACAAGCAATGAATTTTTTGCTTCATTATTAAAAATACTTGTATATCCAAATCGAACTAAGGCTGAAGAAGAGGCGAAAGGTAAAATAAGTGGTAAACAGACTAAAAGCGAAATGGTTGAAAGGATAATTTTTTTCTGAATTTTCTCATGAGTTTGGAAATATACATAGAAAGCAACTAGTATAAGTAGCGGAGCAAGCAGTCGTACTCCATTATACAAACATAAAGCCACTGAAAAACTAATAACTGAAACTATGAAAAGAAAAGATTTTTGAGAGATACGTGTTAGACAAGCTAACCCAAGAGTAATAAAACATAACGCTCCAGAAACTTCAAATCCTACTCGCGTAAACTGAATGTGCCAAGGTGTTATGGATAAAAGAAGCCCACTTACCAATCCAGTTTTCTTCCCAATACTGTTTTTAGCAAATATTGTCAGGAATAAAACAGTTAATACGCCGTATATGATAGCGGGTAGCCTTACAGCTTGGGTAGTTAATCCCAAAACGTAAATAAATGGGACTACTGAGTATACATAACCGGGTAATTTATAATCTTGGAAAGATTCAAAGAAGAAAGGATAGGACACCGCATATTCATCACTTCCGGTTGTTGCAATGCTATACGCATTATAGCCGATTGCAATCTCATCCCAATAAAGCGCAGGAGGAACAGATAGTACATTATAGATCCTAACCAGAAAAGCTATAGTTAGTATGCAAAACAAGAATGCGGCATTTTTCATCTGGTCAGTTCTTTTGTGGATCTACGATATAAATCGCTTCAGTATGATCGATGTATTTAATTACTTTTTCCTTCTTTATTCCTACTGGAAAATCCGCTGGAGTACCTACCAAAAGTACGTTATCATTTCTTCTTTTTGAGTCACTATAAGAAAATGGCCGAAATTCGTACTTACTAAACTTATTTCGCTCCTCCGCAAACCCACCAGAATGTATTCCTTTTTCCATTTGTAATGTTTTCGGTGAATATCGCGAATAATAAAGCCAAAATATGTACGGCATATCAATATGAGGCGAAACTATGACAGTATCATATTGAGATTTGACTTTTTCAGTATATTCAACAGCCTCTTTTCTTCCGTATAGCCAGTATTTTGATAATTCAATATCTGTATGGATGTAATATTGATGCAAGTAAGCTCCGGCCCCATACATAAACAAAACACTTATAAACACACATGCTCCAAGGGCATAAAGACGAGATTCTTTGCGTATAAAGTCATAGAGGAAAAAAAGTCCGACTGCACTAAAAATTTGGAGAGAAGGAAGTATTATTTCCGCCCGCACAGCATGGGGAACCTGAAATGTTACAGATGCGGGTAATGGACCATAAAGAAGCCATAAAAGCAGAATAGCACTATATCTACTGCGTAATCGTAGTAGAAAAAATAATATTCCTAGAGGTAAAAACACCGCATCAAAAAAATACATCATCCCAAATCCTGGGGCATGATGTAGAGGAACATCACCTTTAACAAAAAGAAACTCTGGGGAGAAGTGTTTCAAATGATTCTCTACGAGTTTTTGAACTGTACTATAGTTAAAAAGAGAAAGTCTTCTATTATGAAATATTTTTCCACCAATTAGAGAGTTTAGGCCTTCATCCTGTTTGATTTGTTCAGCTGCCATAGTCTGAGCCTCATCTAAGTTAAGGGCGTTTGTTACACGAAACCTTATTTGCGCTTCAGGAGACCTTAAGATGGGAATAAATAAATATACGAATACTGAATAGATTAGAAAAAAACCCACGAGATATCTTTTCGATGGTAACGACTTATGCAAAATAATAAAAAGGGACAAAAGTAAAAGGGGCGTAACAACTCTCGTACTGTGATATGAAAAGAGAGCTATACCAAAAAATAAAGCTGATAATAAGAATTCTTTAGGGTTATGAAATATACCCCGATAAAAAAATAATACCGCAGCGATAGTTACAGTAACGGATAAATTCGTCTCAAATGCTGCTCGTGAAAACTGTAAATGCCATGGTGATACAGCTAAAAATAGCGCAGCTAATAAAGCAATCTTTACTCTAACATGTCTAGGAACTTCTCGGAGAAGTTCAAGAACAAGATAATATGTCAAAATAACACCCACGATTCCAAAGAGTGCTGTTGGTAATCTCGTTGAAAATTCCGTTAACCCTAGAAGAAAAACCGGTATTACATCCGCATATACATACAGAGGAGGTTTATAGTCGTCGAGAGATCGGAACGTGAGCGGTAAAAAGTTTCCAAAATAATCCCGGCCAGTATGTAGAATGGAATATGCATCATACCCAAGCGCAACTTCATCCCATTCAAGCCCGTTTGGAATTTTACCGAGCTTATAGACTCGTAAAACAATTGCCAAGATAATAATACTAAAGAATAGGAATTTTGCTTTTTTCCAACCCATATTTATCTCATTGTACCACAGCCATATTCATTTCTGATTGAAATTCTTTCAACACCTCTTCATCTGTTTTATTAAACAATGTTAATCGTTTCCATCTTCGCTTTAGTATTCTTGGTATTCGAAGAAAAGCATAAAAAAAGCCTATTCCAAAAGAAAAATCACCTTTTAATGTACGCTCAACTAATGTAAATAATAAATATATTATATGAGATATTAGATATTTTCTTGAAGTAATATTGAGCCAAACAAATTGGATCTGATTTCGATATGAAATTATCCTGATTTTAGATCTGCTAAACAATAACCGGATTACCCCCGATTCGTGATAATGATCGACAATACATTGAGAATCAAAAATGACTTTATACCCTGATTTCATTGCTCTATATGAAAGATCTATATCTTCCCAATAGAATGGATTATACAGATTCTCTAAACCACCCAATTTATTCCAAATAGACTTTCTAAACGCCCCACTTCCACAGGAAACCCATAGCGTATTTTCCTTATCAGTACTTCCCGCATTATGCTGTAAAAAACCCCGATGAAACCAACCAATACCTCTACCTCGTTTTACAATTTGATTTCCTTCATGAGACAAATCTAAACACCCTACAGCAAAAACTAGATCATCCTGAAAATGGCGAATAATTTTTGAAAGATAGTTATCTGAAGGGACAACATCGTGGTTGAGAAGTACAATTATTTCTCCATCAGCGCGCTTAACTCCGCTATTTACTGCGGATGAAAATCCCTCATTACGTTTTTTTTCAACCAGTAAAATTTTCGGATATCTTTGCAAAATATAGCTCACACTTCCATCCGTTGATCCATCGTCCACAATAATCAATTGAGCGTTTTGAGATCTCTTGATAATCTCATCAAGATGGAGTTTGAGAGCTTCGAGATTATTAAAGTGTGGAATAATAATTGTTATTTTCATTTAAAAAAGTTTGTTTTTTAGACTAATTAAATGATGTCCTGATGGCACAAGTATACCTCGAAAGAGATAATCTACCTGATATATCGGTGTTTCTCTAGTATCTAGATACGCTTTCCAAGTTGGATAATAAACATCTGTTATTACTAATAGCCGTGTCTTAGTAGTTGAGACTTCGATTTCCATTTCGGAGTCTGCGTATTTTTTTATATGCGCAGTCTCATTACTATCTAATTGTTCCTGAGAAACGTTTACTCGTTGCTGTATGGTGACTGTACTTTTTAAGTTTTCCTTATTCTGAAATAAAACTTCAACTTCTTGTTGGTCATTTTTTACTTGAAAAACTTTCTCAGACAAAAACACTCGTGGTAATACCTTGGTATTCTCGTATAATCTGGTTTCTCCTTCTCTATCAATTAATTTCAACTTTTCACTTTTTTCATCCTTTAAACTTAAAAGATATTTTACACCCAGAAGATCAGTAAATTCTGATTCAAATATCTCTGGTGTAATAATTCGATTATATGCAACCGGCGAAAGATCAGCCTTTCCCCGCTGCCAAAAGCCGACAAACTGTGCATAGCGTTTAAGATATAACGGGTCGTATCCTGATACATCTTGCAAATGATAGTATGAAGCAAAATTGGGAGCGAGTATTCTTCTATCAAGAGTCATGATTCGATAATTTCCTATATTTTTTTGTAAACGAGCAATAAGATGTGTTGTAGGAAAAAGATATTTTGAATCCGAAAACGGAACATATTTCCACCCGAAACGGAACAGGTCAAGAATAACAATCAAAATTACCAGATAAAAGAAAATTCTTTTTTGTTTCTTTGCAATAAACATTACCAGAGAAACTGAGATAACAAAAATGATCGAGGGGAAAATCAAATTTCTTTGGATGATACTTTGTTGAGTATCAGAGAAGGAAAAAAAGGGAAACGCCTTGATGGAAAAAATCCAAGCGAGAGAAAAAATAATCAGTATAGGAAAAAAATAAATGAGAGATTTTTTTCGAGTAACCGTTTCTTTCATAAATTTATCTAATCCCAAACCCGCAAGAATACTTAAAGAGAAATCAATGATCGATAATAATCTTGTAGGCTGACTCGTTGAGATAAACGGAAGATTAAGTTTAAAGGGAAGTTGAGAAATATATGTAGGAAATGCAAATAAGCCCGCTATAAAGCCTAGCACAACAAAAAAAACGGTCATCTTATCTTTACGTTGAAATAATAAGTATATAATAAAAAATAGTGGAAGGATTCCTATATATCCTACAAATTCGGAATAATTCCAAGTTCCCCAGTAATTGTATGTTGTAGGGTTGCCAAAAAAATCAACAACAAAAAATTGAATAATGTGCCTCCAAGGTATAAACCATCCTTCTTTCAAGTAATTTGTTTGATCTATAAGTCGATTAGATAAATTAACAAATTGAAATGTGGGGAGCCATTGGATCGATGAAATGACTAAAACCAAGAGACCACACAGTAGAAATGGAAAATAAACTTTTATGAAGCTAAGCATGACTCGTTTTTTACTATCTTTATTTACTCTCTGTATAATTCTCACAAATAAATAGATATTTGAAACAACCAGGCAATAAAAAAGTGTTTGTAAGTGTCCTGCAAATACTGAAGATATTTCCGCAATTAAAAGAATAATAATCCATTTCCACGAAACTTTTTCCAAAATATGTTCTTTTGCTAGAAGAATAAGCGGCAGCCACAATAATGTGTGTCCAATGGTAGTCCAGGTAAGCCATGCAATTGAAAATCCACTATATGCAAAAATTATTCCAGCAAACGTACTGGCTTCTATGCTTAGTTTCATGTGGCGTAGATACCGATACATAAAATACGACGAAAGCAAAGGTTGAAGAAAAACTAAAATGCTCCACGCAAGCTTGGGTGCAAAAAAGAAAAAAAGTATGTTCAAAGGATAAAATGGAGCAGATTGAAAATTTCCAAGAAGCGGTGTCCCAGCAAAGGAGTATGGATTCCATAAAGGTAGTGACAATTTTTTGAGCTGATCAATCGCCAATAGTCTCCAGGGGTATTGTTGCCTAACCGGGTCTGTTGCAAGTGGGTTTTTT
>CAZYQZ010000068.1:0-6844 GCA_964649915.1 uncultured Gammaproteobacteria bacterium
GGTCCTACAGCACGAGGTGGTTTCTCCGTTGTAATGGATATTCCAACTGCTGCCAATCAAGAAACGTGCACAGATACTGAGGGACATACCTTCCGTTGTAGTCCAGGGGTGATTTATTGGGCGGGGGCTGGTAATACTCAGGATAAATGGGGTACGGGTACATCACCCGGATCCTACTCTATCCAAATAGCAGACTTACCATCTGGCCTTGCTCCAACTCCCTACCCGAATCCTGCAGCAACAGCAGTGAGTGGTCAAACAACCAATGTTTCCCTAGAAGTAGTATCTGGTACGTGGAATGGGAGACCGGGAACAACCCCATCAGTTTCACCTACCGTTGCCTCAACAGGGTATACCAATCAAGACTTTCAAAAAATTATTGACCAATATACTCGTGAGGGGATTTCTGCTCTGTCAGTATCACTCTGGCTTACAAACGCAACCAGAGTTCCTGGACTCCAAAACGCAACATGTTACCCACCAGAATGTGAGATTCACTAAGCCTAATCCATGCTACAATAGATTTGTATGTTCCTGCCTGAATATATTGTATGGCACTTTAAGAAATTTGTACCCCGAGTTTTCCATGCATTTTTCAATTCATTTGTCTTTTATTTCTACTATTTCAATATTTCATTTCACGTAAGAACACTATTTGCACCATTTAAACGTCAGTCCGTGTCTACCCGTAAAGGCTTTCATCCCGAAGAACTGTTGACTGTACTTAGTTTTAATCTTATCTCGCGTGGAGTCGGTTTTGTGATTCGATTCACTACAATTTTTTCCGGTCTTGCAGCGCTAGTTTTTCTAGCGTTTTTTGGACCTCTGGTATGTGTTCTTTTTTTGCCTCCACTTTTTTCTTTTCCTGTTTATCTCAAAGAGTCGCGTTTGAAACAACCGAAGAAAGTGAAGATTGTGCAAAAAAACTATACTAGTCTTAAAAGCGTTTTGGAAGAAATTAGCAAGACCGAAGAAGGACGTTTCATTCTTTTTCACTTAGGGATATATGATGAAACCCGGGCGCTTCTTCGCACATTGTTCGTAACTGGAGATGTTACCGCCTGGAAAAGATATCTTTCGTCTCACCCACCATTTTCTCTTGGTGACATACTCTCTTCTCTTACGATAGCATATGAGCCTTGGAAAGCCTTTTTATTAGACAATAATATAACAGCAGAGATGATTCATGATGCAGCCGTCTGGTATTATCTTCTAACTACCAAACCACAGGGACTTTCACTTGATAATCTTTCTAGCCTCTTGAAAATTCCACCCATCGGAAAAAACTGGGGATATGGATATACCCCAAATCTTGATACGTACGCCGCTGACCTTGCGGATATTCCGTCACTTTTCCCTACTGTTATCGGGAGAGAAGATGAGATTCATCGATTAGAGCAATACTTGCGAAAACATGTCCAAAACAGCATTGTACTTGTCGGCGAACCAGGAGTTGGACGACATGCTATCGTTAGAGAGCTTGCAAAGCGAATATCTTCTGGTTACGTCCTACCACAACTGAGTAACAAGCGTGTACTCTCATTAGATTTAAAACTTCTTACTTCAGACATGATCAGCCAATTTGCGCTTAAGAAAAAGATTGCAGAAATACTTCAAGAAGCGGAAAATGCAGGGAATATTATTCTTGTACTTGATAATTTTCATACATATATTACAGCTTCCCCAGGCACGATTGATCTTTCTGACGTGTTTGAACAACATCTGTCATCAGGAAAATTACAGATAATCGGCATTCTCGATGAACACTCATATCATACTCTTGTACTTCCAAATGCAACCCTTACTACCCTTTTCGTAAAAACAACAATTGAGCCACCTACGCTCCCAGTTACTGCGCAGGAACTAAAACTGTCGATAGTTCCAGTTTTTGAACAATATTACGGTGTCATCGTCACTCTTCAAGCAGTATACGAGCTAATACGAGATAGTAGCCGCTATGAAACCGCAACTCCGTTCCCTGAACGCGCAATTGATCTGCTTGATGAAATTGCGGTGTATAGTTCTTCTCATCAGAAAAAAATAATCCATGCATCTGATGTTCAGTCATATATAAGTCGCAAGAAAAAAATTCCCCTCGGTACTATTCAAACTAGCGAGCGCGACATACTCTTACATCTTGAAGATCAGCTGCATCGATATGTGATTGACCAGGATGAAGCAATCACGACAATTGCCAGAGCTATGCGACGAATGCGAACAGATATACGTAATGAATCGAAACCTGCCGGAAGTTTTCTATTCTTAGGACCTACTGGAGTCGGTAAAACAGAGACTGCTAAGGCGCTTGCCCGAGTATATTTCGGATCAGAAAGCGCAATGATTCGCTTAGATATGAGTCAGTATCAAGGAAAAGATGCGCATGAACGGCTCATTGGATCAGCCACCAGTGGACAAACGGGTGAATTGACCCGAGCAATAATAGATCACCCTTTTGCGTTACTTCTCTTAGATGAACTGGAAAAAGCTGACAAAAAATCACTCAATCTTCTTTTAACACTCCTGGATGAAGGATATGTTGAAGATGGTTTTGGACGAAAAATTGATGGAAAAAATCTTATTATTATCGCTACTTCCAATGCGGCATCTACTCTTATTCATGAAAAAACTAAGACAGGAATTTCACCAATTTTGTTAAAAAAAGAAGTAGTAAACTATATCCAATCGAAAGAAGTATTTTCTCCAGAGTTCCTCAATCGTTTTTCCGATGTTGTTGTATTTACCCCTCTCTCTGAAGGTCACATCCGAGAAGTGGCACGACTCATGCTTGAGAAAGTAAACGCACGTCTAATGAAAAAAGGGTATTCTATCGCGATTTCATCCGACCTCATCAAACAAATTACGACAAAAGGATACCGTAGTACCTTTGGTGCACGTGAAATTGCTCGGATTATTGAACGGGATGTTGAAGATCAAATAGCTCAAAAAATACTAGAAGGTACTCTCCAAAAAGGAGACGTTATTCCACTTACTCTTTCTTAATTATTGTGTTTTAAATATTCCCCCGGGTGGTCGAGCGCCATGTGGAATAGGTTTCAGCGGATTACCATGCGAGTCAATAGGTACTGGTCCACCATTCGGAGGTGGGTCAATATGAATGGGTGGATCATGGTGAACGGGAGGGGGAGGTGGCTGTGGAGGCTCTGGGGGGTGTACCTGAATCTTGGGCTCGTGCACGGGTACAGATGGAGCAGTGTCTGGCTTCTCCAGATGAACGTTTGTGTGGTTTGATACAGCTGCATCAGGAGCAACTGCGCCATGTGTCGTAGGTGCAGTTACAGGTGTATGATTAAAAAGAGAATCCCACCATGCTTGCGCATCATGTATCCGATCCTGTAAGAATGTATTTGTATTATCCCAAGCGTGGTTCAGAAAATCTCCCAACGACCCTACCCCTGATTGCAATCCTGGTATCGACTGATTTAGAAAAGTAATTGTGCTGTCCCATCCCTGATGGATCATGTCACCCAGTGCACCAATTCCAGCTTTAAACCCTGGTATAAATTGATCGATAAACTGGGTTCCTTTCCCCACCTGTATTCCTATTTCTTTCCATAATCCTTGCCAAACTGCGCTTGTTCTACCAATTGCAGCATCAAGGATATAGGCTGTATAACCCGCGATAAGCGAGCTTCCAAGGGCCTCACCTAAGACTCCTCTACCATACCATTTCCTCTCATAGCCCTTAGCTCCTTTATAGACACTCTCCAGTGTTTTACGGGCATACTCAGAGTCTCCCTTGTGCCTTGAAAGAAGTTCGCTATACAAACTCTCTTTCATTCCTCCGACATCTTTAAACCGTTTGAGATGCTCTGAAAGGGTACCCCATTCAATTCCATCCTTTTCAACTGATGCCGATAGCGTCTTAGAGAATACATCCGCTGCTGAGGAAATCTTTAACATTTTTTCTATCTCGCGATCAGATTTCATTTTAAGAACATCTGGTCCTTTTTCTTGCAACTTAGCGACAGACCCTACATCAGCATTTTTTGATACCATAAATCGGTTAACAAAAAAACGTGTTGGCCAAAGAAAAGCGCTATGGACCGCGCTAACAAGACCTTTTCCTTTCTTATTGTTGATACTTACCAGAAGACGAGGAGCATTTTCCCCTTTTGAGATAGAGCGTTGAAAAAGCCGACGCACTAAACTTACCCCTGGCGCGATAATCGCAGAGAGTGCAGGGTCCTGAAACCACTGTGTGGCACCCGAGAGATGGGTCACAGCGGCTGAAACCAGTCGTGGAAGACCAGCTGATACCCACTCTCGATGTGTCATAAGGCTAGGATTTTGCTCTTTCACAAGCTGCTCAACAACAGCTGAAACTTCTGAAGTGGTAATAGATGGTATGTCTGTGCTTCCCGATACCGCATCATGTGTGTGAGAGTCCCCAGTTGATGATACATTTGCCAACGACTCTGAACTCGAACCACTCACTTTAGAAACATTATGTGAATCAGACTCTGTTACTGAAGTATCACCATGAGTGCTTTTTGATGCATCGGTAGTAGAAGCGCTAGTTGAGGCGTGAGTTGACTCGGTGGAATCTTTTTGGGACTGAGTCGTTTCTACCCCTTGCGATGTTCCTGTACCCGCTAACATAGGATTTTCCGTGTTCTGAGTAGCACCTGTACTCTGTGCACTTTGCACAGCGTTAGACTGTGTACCTGAGGTATCAATTTTTTTCTCAAGGTTAGAAAACCCAACCTGTAGTCCCTGTGACAGACCTTCTAAGGCCTTACTTTGATTGTTGATAGCGTCTGATTGACTATTAATCGCATCACCCTGTTTGTTAATCGCCTCTGTTTGCTTGGCAATCTCACCAGTCTGAGTTGTAATTCCGGTAGAAAGCGGTGTGATCGCCTCACCTACCGCAGATTTAATCTCCTGTGAATTTGCTCCTAAGACTGGTACATGCGCATCTGGAACATTAAATACAGGTTCAATAATAAAGTCAGTTTCAGGATTGTTAGTGTCACTGTTTCCATTTTCCACTGGAGTTGATTTCCAATATGTTGGTGCTCCAGACGGCTTCACTTCTGAAGGTTTTTTGGGAACATTCGTAACCACGGCTGTGCCATGGGCTTTCGGGTCTTTTTTTACTTTTAGAACGCCAGGTGTCGTTACAATCGCTGGCCCATGTTCTCTGTTTGTCATCATAATATTATACTATAGGATATATCGGGAGTCAAATAGTCCCTTCTTCATTTGTACAGCTTTTCTGGTATAATTTCCATAGTCGGCGCGGTGGCGAAGTGGTAACGCGGGAGTCTGCAAAACTTCTATGCAAGGGTTCAATTCCCTTCCGCGCCTCAAATATGCTATATAGAGCGTGAGATGACTCTGGTTTATACCGTAAATTTGAGGTAAAATCATCAGTTATTGGGCTTTTTGCGTGCTTAGTTCATCGGTAGAACGCTTTCCTGATAAGAAAGAGGCGCATGGTTCGACTCCATGAGCACGCACAAGAGGTTTTACGTTTTTACTGTTGAAAAAGAATTTTTCAAAGCAGTAATTACTATCCTAAGATCATTTTTATCCACATATCCCATATGGGCGACACGAATAATTTTTCCTTTTGTTTCACCCATACCACCAGCAAGTTCCACCTTATATGCTTTTTTAAGATAAGACACGAGCGTATGTCCGTCGACTCCCTGGGGAAGTCGGATTGATGTCACGGTTGGTGATGCATCCATATCAGCGGTAAAAAGTTCATATCCAATTGTTTTTATTTCTTTTCGAAGATACTTCATGAGAACGATATGGCGTGCAAAAATTTTTTGTCGACCTTCTTTTTTCATAAGTTGTAGAGCAGTGTCCAGAGCCACGATTGTGGACACCGCACAGGTTGCGGGAGTCTGATTTTTTTCGGAAAACTTTTTATAAAGGGAAAGATCGAAATAGTAATGTGGCATGGTAGCTTTTTTTTGAAAATCCCATGCTTTTTTACTTACTGCTATCATAGAAATACCAGGGGGCGCCATCCATGCTTTCTGAGAAGCCGTAACCAAAACGTCTATCCCAAGTCTATCCATAGGTAAATCCACAGCCCCTAATGCACTTATTGAGTCCACCAGAATAAGTGGTTGACTCGGATGTTCACGCACTTGAGGTATCAGTGCTGAAAGAGGATTTAGCACCCCTGACGATGTTTCATTGTGCGTGAAGAACACACCCTTTATGGTTTTATTCTCACTAAGTGCTTTTTTAACCAATTCAGATGAGACAGATATTCCTTCAATAGCTTTATAGTGACGAACGATTGCCCCATACCGCCTTGCAATTTCTGCCCATCGATTACCAAATTCTCCGCATGTAAAAAAAACAAGAGTATCACCCGGAGAAAAAAAATTACTAATTGCTGCTTCTAAGCCTCCCATTCCAGAAGAAGTAAGAAGGAAAATATCGTTTTTAGTTTGGAAGAAGTATGCAAGGTTTGAAACCACTCTCTTTTGTACAATCTCGTATTCTCGACTACGATGGTTTATCACCTGTTGTCCAGCTGCTTGTAAAACCTTTTTTGGTAGAGGGGTAGGTCCAGGTATACGCAGGTTCATAGCTTGTGATCTCCCAAATACTTTTTTGTAAGAAAAAGAGCGGTAATCATCCGTGCTTCTGTAAGCTGACTTGTTATGATGAGGTGTTCAAATTCACCGAGGGGATATGGTACAAGTTCAAGAGCTTCCAGTTCATCACCTGGAAGTTTACTTGAAATCAAGTCCATAGCTAAATATATGTGTGTTTTTTGTGATATGTATCCTGGTGAAATCGTAACGATTCCAAGAGGGATAAGCGTCCCTGCTTTATAGCCAATCTCCTCCTG
>CAZYQZ010000069.1:0-6817 GCA_964649915.1 uncultured Gammaproteobacteria bacterium
AACACAGAGTAACAAGAATGGAATAAACGCATTTATTAAATAATGTGGGGTGTAATCGTGAACAAATAGAAATACAAAAATAATAGAACTTCCAAACATCAGGAGACTAACCTTTTCAGCATTATTCAATATTTTTCTCTTCACAAACACGTATAGACCGACAAACAAGACTACGCTGACAGCCAAAAAACGATTATCACCAGTGAGGAGTTGGGAAACGACATTAATACTATATGTGATAAGTGAAAACTGATACCCACCACTTATTACATGAAACTGTGAGATGAACGATAGGAGCATTTTTGTATTAAACCATTCGTGCCGTACCTCGAAGAATAAATACGGTAAAAATCCAAGTACAAAACCGAGTACCATACATAAATAGTACTTCGCTTTATTTTTTTTCCTAAGAAAAACCCAAGGAAATACTAAAGCGCTTCCTAGAATGGTTATTGTACTAAAATGAACTTGTAGTGCGATTCCGAGTATGACTCCGAGAAGGATTATTATCGATGTTCGATATCGTTCAGTTAAATAGCAAAAAAGATATATCGATATGCTTGCGAAAAAAAGGGGTGAAAAAGCAAGAAGATTTTGACGGGAAAATTTCACTAAAAGCGGTGAGGCGCATACTAAAAAAAGGGCTAATAGTCCACTTTTTTTGTGATAATACTTTCTCGCAACATAATAGGCAACTAATCCGCTTGCAAGAGATAACAATGTTTGAACAATTCCACCTGCGATCGGGTGATAGTTGAATAAGAAAAGCATTGGAGCGTTCAGGTAGTACATGACCGCTCCGTTTCTAACTTCTGAGATTGAAGTTTTTATTCCGATCAGCGTGGGATGTCCTTGTAAAATGTTATACGTTGAGAGAAGTTCAATTGCCTGATCACTATGAAAGGTTGCGAGGGTATCAATTCGAAATACCCGTAACACAAATCCAACGATCAGCAAGCTGATAACAAGAATCTTCGATTTAGTAAAAAAATTTTTCACGCGTCGATATTTTACCATGAGCGATATACCCACATGCGTCTGTTCATCTACTCACGTACATCAAAGGACTGGATCCGCGTCGTATTGCAAAACTACTTTTCCTATATTAGGATGATGAAAGAAACATGTGTTTTACAATTCCATATAAAGTAACAAGAGTACTGGACTCTACAGCATATATTGAGGACGACAGAGCGATTCCTATTCGGGATATCGTTGTAAAAAAGGGAGACTATGTTCAACTCACAGGAGATGTCATAGTGGGAAAATTATCACCTAGCCAAGGAGCACGAGTACGCGGTATGATAAAAGAACTGAATACATCATATGAATATGAAAAATCATAAAGGTACGCTTTTTGCCCTTTTAGCAGCCTGTGTATCTGGCGTATCTATTTTTTATAATAAACTGGTCATCATAAAGGGGATCGATCCTCTTGTATTTAATATCTATAAAAATGGTGGGGTTGCTCTTATTATTACTCTCATTCTCCTTTTCACGAACCGTCATATTTTTCAAACTATTACTCGAAAATCATGGAGAAACTTGGCCCTTATTGGTCTGATTGGTGGAAGTATTCCGTTCTGGATGTTTTTCCAAGGACTGAAAGGTGTTTCAGCTCTTGAGGCTACGATGATTCAGAAAACGCTGTTTCTTTTCGTTGCTGTCCTCGCAGGTATTTTTCTTAAGGAAAAATTATCACTTATCCAACTTGTCGGATATGGCCTCCTTTTTGCAAGCAACTTTATTCTTTCTCCAATTGGGAAGATGTCCCTTCATACACCAGAACTTCTGATACTTGGTGCAACTATTCTGTGGTCTTTGGAATATATCGTAGCAAAAAAGACACTCGCAACTGTCCCGAGTAGTCTTGCAGCCTGGGGAAGAATGACGTTTGGTTTTGTCATACTTCTTTTTATCGCACTTGTCACAGGGAAAAGCGCGCTTCTTACCTCCACGTCTATGAACTCACTTTTTCCAATTTTAGGAAGTATCACGCTCCTCTCTCTTTATGTATTAAGTCTCTACAAAGCACTTTCACTTGCTCCTGCTACGCTGGTTACCTGCATACTTATACTTTCGACAGTTATAACAAATGTTTTATCAAATCTTGTTTTGAACCAACCGCTTGCTCAACCTCAAATTCTTATATCATTGGCTAGTATTGCTGGAGTGAGTTTGACTGTCTTTTTTGCCCGATCAAGAAAAGACTTGCGTCATGAGCAAACTTCATAACGATCACGGCTTACTTACGTGCTCACGCTATGCATATCCCCCAAACTCACTTTCTCTCTGTGGGCCTGATAAACAGAAAAACTTAGCAGCATACTCGCAAAGTGAATACACAGATCTGGGTACCAAAGAAATATTGACTCAGTTCTCCACACTTTTTCCGTATCTATCACTTATTGCCTATCATAATAGTATTAAAGACCCGTTTTCTGAGAGAGTTGTAAAAGCCTACTGGATCGGAAATACACTATTACGATCTATCCCTCTCTCGGTATTTGCCGATCATGTCTTTGAAACACTTGGAGTAAAAAAAAGACTGAAACCGAAAGAGTATCATTCACTTTCTCGGAAACTATCCATCTCTACCCTTCCTCATCACGCATTTCATGTATTAAATGTGTATAAACGAACCGGACATACGAACTCATACCATGAGGTTGCGACGATGGATGCCTGCATTATAAATTGGGGAATCGTCCAAAAAATTACCCAGACTTTCCTGCTTGTTAAAACTCGGCCGCTTCGATACCAACAAGACGTCCTTACGTTTACCCAAGAAATTGTAAGAAAAATATTCTTTCAAGGTACAAATGATTTGGTTTCCAAGAAAGTAAAAATTGGAGACAAAATTTCTTATCACTGGGGATATTTTTGTGACATTCTATCAGTTACTGACGTGAAAAACCTTTCATACTATACCTCCCTTGCAGTAGAAAGTGCTAATAAAAAAATATGAAACACGATGTGTATGTTTTCGGAAATCCTATCCTTACCCAGGACGCAATGGCGGTCGTAGTTGCCCAAGAAGTTTCAAAGCGATTACTTCATTTTAATTTTATATACGCAGACCCTACCGAAGAATTAGATATCCCCCAAGATTCCCCTCTTATTATTTTAGATACCATTATTGGGCTGAAAGATGTAAAAGTTTTTACTGATTTATCCTCGTTTGTTCCCCCACCTCAGATGAGTGTTCACGATTTTGACTTGTATCAGCACCTTCTCCTGCGACAAAAAATTGGTAAACTTCCAAAGCTTACGATTATTGGGGTACCGGAAAACGGAGATATTCAGAAACTAGTAAATACTGTGGAGACTATTTTTCTATCCAGCGCATTTTAAGAAAGTGAGAAGCGCAACTCATACATGGATCATACGCCCGAACTATCCGTTCAATTTGTAGCTCCACCTGCTCTCTAGTATCAAATTCCTGAATATGTTTATCCAAATACTGTTGTATGCTCTGCTCGATACAAATTTGATTTTGCCCAGTTGGTACGACAATCTGTCCTTTTTCAACTTTACCTTGCTCATTCACGGTTAATTTATAGAATAACGCGCCTCGGGGTGCCTCTATTACTCCTATTCCCTCACCCCTCTTTTTTATCGGTGGAATGGGTACTTCTGGAACAATCTGTATTGAGTCTATAATGGACACGCTGCTGTCAATTGCATGAAGTATTTCTATTGCTTGTGCAAGATTATTATGAAAAATATCATGAGACGGGAAGCGAGAGATGTGTGAAGAGAGACTTTGTTTAGTATTGGGATGAAGATGCTCTTTTCCCACATTCATTCGCGCAAGTGCCCCCACCATATAGGTTCTCCCGCCAAACAAGTATCCTGAAGCTTGGGAATACTCTATGACTCTATGCGTGAGAAATTCACCATACTGTTTCGATGGAATTTTACTCCCATCACTTCTGATTAAATCTCCATAGAGAAAAGAGTATTCTTCATCGCACAGACCAGCAAAGTCAATGTCATCACGAATAAATGATTGATCGTGGGTTGAGAAAAATTCAACAAGATCTATAACATTTTGCCGGATTGAAACCAATTCGTTTCTACAGACAAGTAAGTCTTCTTTTTTAGGCAACCTACTAAATCCCCCTACGCTTACAAATGGAGCGTGTACGCTACGACCTCCGACAGCTTTTGACAGGTTGTTACCCGCTTTTTTTACCGTGAAGGTATCATCCAAAAATTTATGCTGTGTACTGTCATTCTCATCAAAATCCAGGATAGAATCTTTCCCTAGTAAGTCTGGCATAACAAATACATACAAGTGGAGTGCATGATCTCGAATAATCAGTCCATAATTTAAGAGTTTCCGAAGAAGAATCGTTTGAGGAGTAACTATTATTCCCATTGCATCCTCCGCTGCTTTTGCTGCACACAGAAGGTGTGCATTTGAGCATGTACCACATATTCTTGCCGTTAATTGTGGCACGGAAGTCACATCTTTCCCCTTTAACGCTTGGGTGTAGAATCGTTTGAATTCTGCAATCGTGAATTTAACGTTCGTTGTTTTTCCTTCACGAACAGTGATATCACACGTTGCTTTTCCTTCGATTTTAGAAATATCTGAGAGTGATAAATCGAGTGTATGCATGTTTAAAACTAAGAAACAATTCCAAATTCTTTCAGGTACTCACCCATAACTTTAAGAAACATTACCTCAACCATTGGGCATCCATTGACCTGATTGTCAACAGTGACAACATCTGCAACACGTTTTACAAATGGAGCATAGGAAAAACGGGTTAAAAGAATTTCAATTTCCTTTTTTGTATTTTCATCAAAAAAATTACGCTGGTTCGATGGAGTACCAGAACAGGCGCAGGAGCCAATCGCTACAACTTTTTTACTTTCACTGCGGATTTTTTTTAATTTGTCTTCTTGTTCCTGACTGGTTATCGCTCCTTCTACAAATGAAACGTCAAGGTTTTTTATCTCACTTCTTTTTTGTAATACATTTGCACTTACAAACTCGATTTTATCTTTCCATTCTTTGTAGTAGTCGTTCAGCAGTTCAGTAAAAATAATGGTTGAATCTTCACAGCAAGAAAAGGAGAACCAACCAACTCGAAGTTTTTTTCCCATATAAGAGTAGAGTAATACTAGCGTACGTATTCGTCAATGAAATTACTGTAACTATCATCACTGACAATACCTTTTTATTACATTGACGAGTTCTGATATACTAGCGACACTATTTATATGACATCACCCGTACAAGAAAAAGTTGACTCGTTCTTTGCCTCATATCCTACGATCACTCTTCCCAAGGCGAAAGTGTTGATTGGACCAAACACTGAAATTAACTCTATCTACTACTTGCGTAAAGGCCTCATTCGACAATCAGTATACACAAAAGATGGCCAAGAAATATCGATCATTGTGTTTAAAACGGGAGCATATTTCCCGATACTTTTATCCCTTGCCCAAAAGGAAAATGTTTTCTCTTTTGAAGCACATACGCAGGCCACGCTTAACGTAGCACCTGTTGGAGCAGTACTATCATTTATTAAGAACAATCCCGATGTTCTTTTTGATCTCACTACACGGTTTTCCCAAGCAACATATGGTCTAGCACAGCGCATTTGCTCTCTAATGGATACAAATATGGTAAGTAAAATTGCAACACTTTTATATTACTTCTCACTTAAGTTTGGTAAAGAGGGAGAAACAGGTACATTTATTGACTTTACTTGCTCACATAAAGAACTTGCAACCTGGATCGGAACAACGAGGGAAACGATTAGCAGAAAGATTTCCCAGTTGGAGAAGGACGGGATACTTTCCTATAATAATAAACATTTTACCGTTCATAACCTCGAGACACTGCGTAAACTATCATCAGAATAATCTTATTTGTAATCCCCATCACATCGCACGTATAAATACATGCTTACTATAGTATTTAGGTACTATACTTTTTCTTGAAGTATCCTTTATTATAGATATACCATCCTGGAGGCTGGTGGCTTTTTTATTTTAGACAATGAAACAAACTCTGCCCGAATCAGGTCCGAAGCCGTTAGGTGTGTTTTCTGATAACGAAAAAATATACCTTTTCTCCTCACATAAGAGTGATAAACACTCGTTCCTATCCATCGATATAAGTACTGACGCAGTTGCCTTTGTTAATTATAAAAAGGAAATTGATGTCTTAGATTCAAAAGGTAATAAAGAAGACGTATCTCTCTATAGCTCAATTCGGGTTTCAAAATTGAATACACAGTATGTCATGTGCGCTCGTGTTTCCACGAAGAAGCAAAATGGTATCGTGTTTGCAACATCAAAGGATTTATATACATGGCATATTCTGACTCGAATTCAAAAAATTCATGAAACCGCAGTTCTTGTTTCAGACTTTCAGTACAAAGGGAAAAATGTTTTGTTTCATGGTGATAAAAATATCTCGCTTGCCTACTCGGCAGATCTGAAGCGATGGAAAATGGAAAAGACAGTTCTACCAGATGGATTGGATTTTTTTGGAGAATCGAAGCTGACAGTTGGAATGGTGAAACAGTACCAAAAAGAGCTTGGACTTTTTTATTTTATCCAAAAACATATTGATGATAGTTGGGTCTTTGCTGTTAACATCGCCTTGTTTGATAAAGCAAACCCCGCGAGACTGTTAGTCAAAGCCGAAACGACAATTTGGGAACAGGAGAGAGGATGGAACCATCATGCTATTCTGCCATTAGGACTAGTCGAATACAAAGGACAGCTCGTTTCCTTTTGGCATATTGACCATAAAAGTATTTTCTCAGTGTCACATTTGCCGACATCCCAT
>CAZYQZ010000070.1:0-6792 GCA_964649915.1 uncultured Gammaproteobacteria bacterium
GAATCGTATTCCGATGACCATCAGTACATACTTATCCCTAAGCGTGGAGAAAATACTTGGAATGACGTCAAACAATACATTCAACAATCGATAAACGACACTCTTCCTACACCCACACACACACCTACGAATACGAAATAAAAGAAATATTTTTCTTACTCGTACCTCTTGTATCTTCGTATTGTTTTCCATAATAATAGAGATATGAAAGTGAAATCTAGGATCGACTCACCCCCAATTACCCCTAAAACAGAGAAAGTGGTACTACCATGGAAGAAAATCCTCATTATTGGCGCGATTGTCACGGGAGTACTTCTTCTTACAACGGTTCCCTCTCTCTATTTTTATGATAAATTCAAACGCACACAAGCTCAGATTCTTAGCACGCCTACGAATCCCAATCCAGAATTAAAGATGATCCTGGATAAAGTAGCACGCTTAATTGATTTACCTTCAGACGAGATACCAAGTCTTGCAACTGTTGCTGATGTAGAGAAACTCAAAGGTCAGCCTTTTTTTTCTAAAGCAAAAAATGGTGATAAAGTCCTTATCTATGCTAAATCCTCAAAAGCAATCCTCTATGATCCGGGAGCAGATAAAGTACTTGATGTAACAACAATACGTACGAATACCAGCACGACGACTCCTACTCAAAATACGCCACCAAAACTAGCTTTGTATAACGGGACCACAACAACGGGGCTTACGAAAATTATGGAGCAGGAATTGAAGACGAAACTTCCAAATATGAACGTCATACTCAAAACAAATGCAGAAAAAAGCGAGTATGAAAAAACCCTCGTAACCGATGTATCAGGCAAACACCCCAATGAAGCAGCGCAAGTTGCTCAAGCGCTCGGCGCACAACTTTCCACTCTCCCAGTAAACGAACCTACTCCGCCAATACAAGAGGGCAACTCAACTGTTGATATTTTGATCATCATCGGAAAAGATTACGTGAAATAAATCCTTAATTTGTGCTTAAACGAACTGGCATTATCATCTCACTTCTTGCCTACCTTTTTGTTTTTCTTGCTAATTTGTATTTCCCAAGTGATTTCGATATGGGTTGGCATCAAAAGTACGGCGAATACGTCGTGCAAAATAAAAAAATTCTCCATGAGAATACATTTTCTACGGAACTTACAGGATACAGATGGGTGAATAGTTCGTGGGGATTAGATGTTTTCCGCTATCTTTTGTATGTTTCATCTGGATTTTGGGGATATATTCTTATGGGTGGAGTCATGGTTGCTCTTACCTTTTTCTTTTTTTCCAAAGCATCGAGCTTTTCATTCTGGGATCAGGCGATCATTTTTCCCCTTATGGTATTCCTTCAATATCCACTGAATGTTCACTCGTTCCGCGGTCAACAAGTGAGTATTCTTGGCACAGGAATACTCTATCTTCTCCTTATTCAATACGAACGCGGACATCGTAAACGACTTCTTTTAACGATACCATTTTTTTTCCTGTGGGCGAATATTCATGGACAGTTCGTCTTAGGAATCCTGATCTTTCTTTTCTATGCGTTCGTGAGATTCTTCATCGACTACATCTATACCACGATAAAAGAAAAAAAAGTCTATTTTCATCCCTATCTTCTTCTTGCTGCAATCGGTTCTTTTATTGCCACACTGATTAACCCGTTTGGATTGAGCCTCTATCTCGAAACCTTTACCCACACAGATACGCCTGCAATTTTTGCAATTACTGAATGGCTTCCGATTCCCCCATTTAGCACCACCTGGTGGTACATGATCTTGTTTGGTATTGTTTTTGGTCTGGGAGTATATATGTGTTTTCGGGATAAAAAACATGGAGAGCTTGTCCCATTCTTTCTTATTGGTGCTGGGTTATATTTCTGTTCATTTTGGATGGGAAGATTCGTATGGACCATGTACTACATCCTCTTACCGTTTATCTTTTTTGCTACCTCGTACCTCAAACCAAAAAGTCTTGTACTTCAAGTTAGCTTGTCAGCTGGTGCAATTATCAGTTGTCTTCTCTATGTCTTATTCGTTACACTTCCAAAAAATCACTTCAACAGTACGCCTTCATGGACCCAATATTGTAACTTGACTGGATGCTCTATCCGCGGGGGTGCATATTTAGCCCAGCATCACTGGAAAGGAAAACTTCTTACAGATTACAATATGGGTGGTTTCCTTATCTGGAACTTTCCGTCCGTAAAGCCCAGTATGGATGGACGAATGTCTCTGTGGGTTGATGAAAAAGGATATAGCGCCTTTATCCCCTATTACCGCTTAGAGCAGGGGGTCGATGACCCAAATCTATCTCAGTTTGATACTATTTTTATGGAACGACACAGAGCGCTGAATCAAAGAATGGTATCGCTTGTTCAAAATAAATTATGGAAGGTTGTATATTACGACAATTTCGCTATTATCTACGAACGCATTGGCGACCCTTCACCGTTAACCAATCCGATACAATAAGCATACATCCTATAAAATATCACTATGCTGATTGTTTATACATCTATATCAATCCTTTGAGTAAACCGTCCCTATCTCATATTAATTTGCTCTCTTGAGAGTCGAGATGTGTTCGTATATAGTCAGTATGTCACACTCTTGAGCGAGTATGTTTTCTTTATGGATAGATACACTGCCTATTTTTGCGTTTGTTGTACATCAAGGAAGTTCAGTTTCTCGCGCAGGGTTACTTTTCGTAGCAGCGCAAAAGGAAAGGATACGTGTACCCCATGATCACGTTTATCCGCAATCTTTTTTCAAGGAAAAATAGAGTTTTTACCATCATCACACTCATAATCCTTTGTATTCTCAGTAGCCTCCTCTTTGTTTTTTCACGCTATCAGGAAACACAAGCGAAAATAAAAAATCCCCAACAGTTTCTCAAAGACGAAGCATTGAATATCGCTAAAAAGGTAGATCGTCATATCGAGCTACCACAAAACGAAATACCCTCGATGACAACCGTTATTGATACGCAGAAGCTAAAAGGACAACCATTTTTTTCTAAAGCAAAAAATGGTGATAAGGTCCTCATTTACACCATAGCAAAGCGTGCCTATCTCTATCGCCCATCTGAAGACAAACTCATTGAGGTTTCCGCTTTCGGAGGAACAACTACAGGAACCAAGTAGTGAGAATGTCTATTCTAGGAATTGAGAAATAGTGTGAAGTGTGGAAGTTTAGTATAGTAGATATATGAGGCCAAAAAAAAGAATTGTTTTGGTTTTTTTTCCTGTGCTGATCGTGATGGTATGGTTTGGGTCTATACTACATACAGTCTATGCTTCCCCACCACTATTTGCGATTGCAGTTGAACACGATATCAAGGATGAGAAGGTTGAAGACGGAGATATCGTCTCCTATCTTACAAATAATAAGCAGGATGAAGATCTTGAGCTCGCAAAGGTGACAGGAGACCAGAAAGCATTTGGGGTCGTTGTTCTCAAGCCACAGGTTCTCTATCGGATAAACCGGAAGTATCCCGTGGTCAGAGAAGGATACGCCCTCGTGAATGTGAGTGATCTTTCCGGACCAATTGTGGCTGGAGACTATATCACTTCATCGGAGATCCCTGGTAAAGGACAGAAAGCCATAACGCTGTCAGGATATATGGTCGGAGTAGCTCTCGGATCGTACGATGGGAAAGAAGGTACGAACGTGCAATATAAAGGAAAAACGTACAAAGTCGGGAAGATACCAGTAACTGTGGGAATAGGTCCTGCATCGCCGGTGACGATCAAAGCTGCAGGAGGACTCTTTGGAACATTGCAGGCCTTAGCAAAAGCGTTTCTTTTTAATCTCGCCTCGTCCAAAAGTTTGGATAAGTGGCTTCGCTATATTTTGGCAGCACTTGTTGCTATAACAACGATTTATATTAACTTTAAAACATTTGGACGAAATGTTACTCGAGGTATTGAAGCAATTGGGAGAAACCCAATGGCAAAAGTGGCGATTCAGTCTATGATCGTTGTAAATATTGTGTTGATTGGAGTCGTATCAATCGGTGGGATTATCTTAAGTCTAGCAATTTTGACGTTATAAACATGATACAGTGTACGAAGTAAATACCTATGCACATTCGATTATAAAGAGATAATAATTATGCTGCCCGTACTTGAAACAAATAGCGCTCTATTCACCCTCATCCTTATGCTCATCCTGGTGTTTGCAGGACAAATGGTCATCCTTTTTTTCCTCGCGAAAGACCTGTTTGAACGCAAGATGAAAGAGGAGCACGCTTTACAAGACTCACAAGTCCATTCCAAATCCATTCTCTCCCGAGCGATACGTCAGGCAAATAAAATCGTCACGACAGCCCAACTTGAAGGAATGCAGATGATGAGCGAAGAAAAATCCACAGGAGAGCTTCTTTCTCAACAGTTTGAAGAACGACTAAAAAACATTGAGGATACGCTTAAAGTACAGTTTGAGAAAAGCGCACAAGAATCAGAAGATTTATTTCTTCAATTTATTCAAAATTCACAATCTACTCTCCAAGGTGATATTGCAAAGAATAACAAACTCTTAGAACAGAAAGCTCAGCAGTATATCGAGATTTCTCAGCAAAAGCTTGATGCCCTCATGACAGAGCTTCAAAGTAGGATAAAAACAGAGGTTGACATGCAATTTGCTGAAGCTAAAAAAGAAGTGAATGAGTATAAACTCCATAGAATCGCTATTATTGATGAGAAGATTATCGATATTCTTGATGAAGTACTGAAGAAAGCTTTAGGAGCTGGTCTTAGTATCGATGCACAGTCGACCCTGGTCTATAAAGCCCTTGAGGAAGCAAAGAAAGAACACGCGTTTACCTAACCTATGAATGAAAAAGATTTACTCTATATGCTGCTTGATAAAACCTTTACCTCAGCTGATTTTCATAGGAGGCTGACACTTCTTCGTTCCTATTTAGATAGCACGCTTTTTTCTGAAGGAAAAGAACAAAATCTGAAAACATTCTTTACTGCCAAAAATATACCTGTTGATGATCAAAAAAGTCTTAGTGAACTTCCACCCTCGTTTTTTAGCTCATTTACACGGGCGAATGCCTATCACCTCCTATCTAAGGTAGAAAACCTTTTTAAGACTATTCCAGTGATCACAGTCTATCTTCCATTTGACCCTATGGGAGATATGACACAGAAGGCTGGCGCTTGGTTTCGTACCTACATGCACCAACTCGTTGTTTTAGACATTCATCTGGCTACTTCTTTTGTCGGAGGTGCGGGCTTTGCCTATAAAGGATCTCTCTATGATTTCTCCCTTTCCTATTATTTACGCAAACACAAAAGTGATATATCCCAAATTTTAGAAAAGTATGGAGATGGACATGGCGGGAAAGATGAGTCAAAACTTACAGTAGACACTCAGAATTCAGAACAACGTGCTATAGTTCAAACAGCATCAAAGTGAGCGAAGATTAGAAATAAATATACGCATATAAATAAGACTATTACATTGCTGGAGTAATACAAAATCTATTATTTAGCAGTCCTATGAATGAATTGATAAAACTATACACTCTATGAGCGAGTATAAAGAAAAAAAAGAAGTAGGATTTGTTGTCTCTGCACAAGATTATCTTCTTCGTCTTGAGGGTCTTCCATCCATTCGGATTAACGATATCATTATCTCCCAAAACGGAGGTCGTGCACTCGTGCAGACACTTGATAAAAATGTTATTGAAGCGCTCATGCTAGATCCGGAGCGACCTAAACCTGGAGATTATTTTGAGAAAAGCGAGCTTGGGTTATTTCTTCCATTAGAGTATGACCTATTTGGTCGAGCGTTTAATCCTCTTGGAGTTGCTCTTGATGGTCTTGCCCCTCTTCCTCCCAAAGGCACACCTATTGATCTGGATCAGGAAGCACCCGGTATCGGAGATCGTGAGATTATTATAAACCAGTTTTATACTGGTCTGACGATCATCGATACGCTTATTCCTGTGGGAAAAGGACAACGGGAACTTATGTTTACTGAACCACGATCTGGGAAAGAGTCGTTCGTCCTTGATATTATCGCGTATCAGAAAACTGAAAATAGAGTCTGTATCTATAACGCGATCGGTAGATCTGCTATTGAGATAAAACGATTTGTTGAAAGTATAAAACAAGTTGGAGCTGACAGCTATACAATCATCTTAGCAGCAACATCTGATGAGTCAGCGCCAGTAATCTCGATTTCACCTGCTGTTGCCTGCTCTGTAGCAGAACATTTTCGCAATAAAGGACGCGAGGTTCTTCTTATCCTTGATGATCTCGCAACTCATGCGAAATACCTTCGTGAGATTACCCTTCTTTCAGGCCGTATTCCGGGCCGAGAGTCCTACCCTGCGGATATTTTTTATCAGCATTCCCATCTTATCGAACGGGCTGGAAATTTTGTAAAAAAACTTGGGGGTCACGCCATCACAATGCTTCCGATCATCGAAACTGAAGCTGAAAACTTCACCAACCTTATTCCGACCAACATCATGTCGATGACTGATGGACATCTCCTTTTTTCAAGTGCTCTGAGTGCTACGGGACAATATCCAGCTATTGAGATAGATCGTTCCGTTACTCGTGTCGGTCGCCAAACCCAGATTCGAATTCATAAAGTTCTGTCGGATAAGATTCGTTCACTTATTGCTGATTTTCATGAAATGGAGCGTTTCGGTAGATTTGGTTCTGAACTCACGCCCCAAACCCAAAAAATCATTAAACGTGGTGCTGTAGCTACAGAACTACTGCGACAAGAACCAGGTGGATTTATTCACCCTATGGTACAAATTCTCCTTCTCACGCTGGTTTTT
>CAZYQZ010000071.1:0-6746 GCA_964649915.1 uncultured Gammaproteobacteria bacterium
AATGTTGGATATACTTGCAGGGGAGGTGGATCATCTAATGGTTCCAGTGACAGTAACAATAACAACTCAAACAACGGAACCGGTGGATCATCTGGAAGTGTTCTTGGCGCGAGTACCTCAAATGGTGACATTTTAGGTCTAGCCTCAACTGGTGACTCCATTATCATCTATACTATGGCCACAATTAGTCTTTCCTCCCTCTCTATAGGATTCTACCTTCGAAAAAAAGAAGCAAAATAAAAGGACTCTCTATGTCCAAACTATTCATCTTTATCGGTCTGGTTTCACTTATTATTACAGGATATCTTATCTGGCAACGCAATACTCCCAGACGTTTGGCCTTTGATACCAAAGCAGTAGTAATCAGTAGTGAAATAAATACGAAGCGTATCCCAAAAATTCTTGTAATGAAAGAGTTGGGGATAGAACTTCCAATTATTCCATCTAGAATTGTACGTAATAATTGGGAAGCAACAACCCAGGGAGTCTCATATCTTTCATCTACCGCTATTCCCGGACAAGTAGGAAACAGCGTTCTTTACGGGCACAATTGGCAGAATCTCTTGGGAAGACTAACAAGAGCTAAGCCGGGTGAAAGCCTAGATATCGTATTTGAAAATGGAGATAGAAAAGAGTTTATTATTGAATACACTCAAGTAGTATCCCCCGAGCAAACAAGTATTATTCAGGAAACTGCCGATACTCGTATCACACTCTATACCTGTACAGGTTTTCTTGATAGTAAACGCTTCGTTGTTACAGCTCTCCCTAAGGGATAATAATTATTTCTTTTTCGCTGAGTTCACCTTTACTGTATTCTTTGATCCTGCACCATTTCCTGATAAAGGCAAAAGTTATAAGGCTTTTATCTTTTCCGTTCGACTTCAAGAAGCATGATTGTGTGCGGAGGAATATCAATATTTTTTATTCTGTTATTTTTGATGTTTGTTTGTGGGGTATCGATTATGGTTCTTGCTTGCGGCCTGATAGGAGTCATCATTCCATTTGTCGTGAAATGTACAGATGGACTATTTCCGAGCTCCAAGACTTTTACAGGTGAGAGCGAATTATACCCTGGTGTATATAAATCAAATATAATTGTTTTGGTAGGATGGTGATTCAATACTAGAACAAATAGTTTCTCTTCTTCGGATTTTACTGTATAGGCTTTTAATGCTGGCTTGCCTACTCCCACAGTATTTAATGGAGGATTTGTCTCAATGGTGGTTTCCAGAATATCTTTTCCGTGAAATTGTTTGAGAAATGATAAAGCGTGCCAGACCGGAAAGTAAATTGTGTTTGAGGGATTCGACCATTCACTCATTTTATTAACCCAGGGAGTACTTATTCCCAAGAGGTATGCAGCTTTTGCTCCTTCGTACCGTTGTCCATTTACCATCACTGGCCACAATAAGTCCAGATACATCTCTACTGTTGAGAACGCTGCATATAATGTGCTGCGAATTGTGTTTGTATTATTATCGGCTGGATATCCCGGTTGTGTGCATGGTGAAGTACCGCAATGATCGGGATGAAGAGGGCTCAGTGGACCATCTTCATCTGGACTTCGTATTATGGTTGCTTCGAATTCGCTAACAATAATTGGGATATTTACCTTGTCGGGACGGTGTTGAATAAGAAGTTTTCTGTAATCTTCTGGAGACTCGTGATGATATCTGTTTTGCAGATCATAGAATGATAATTTTGTACCATCCTCTTGTGTAGGCATTCTGTCGACTTGACTGTATTGGTGAACGCTTAAAAAATCATACTTCCCATTTTTTAGTACGGGGATTGCCCAGTGCTCCGGTCTGTTTACCAGATTTGCTCCTACTTGGATTAACGGATCTATTTTTTTTATATCGTCATACCATTTGTTCAGGCGTTTTATGTATTCTTCCGCTTTGTATTTTGGTTTATATGGATTGAAAGCAAAGTTTGAAGCGTAGGCCTCGTTTCCAATTTCTATGTATGTTAGCGGATACAGATTTCTCTTTTTTACGTACCGAATAAGATCAAGCGTCTGCTGAGATCCTATTCCTTTTAACAAATCAGTGCAGATAGCATCGGCTTTATTCTGCTCTGCATCCTCCATATTGATTGGTGGCTTCGGAGCCCTTTTAGGGGGTGGGGATATCTCTGGTTTGTGTATGCATAATTTTGAGGAATTGACCACATAATAACTTGGGCCATTAAAAATTGCCTGAATATGTTGAAGTTCATCAACAGTATAGAATTTTGATGCTTCTAATTTATTAGCACCAATAGGTTCATAAGGATTCTTCCAATCGTTTGTTTCCCATATAAACCGTAATGAACTAATTCCAAGATCACGTTTAAGAACTTCAATACCCTCTGTTTCAACAGTCCAAAAATAATTTTTTTGCGGATCAGATTTTACCATCGGAGCGTTTACTCCAAGTGAGTCTTTATTGATTTTTCCTATCGGGGATTGTGTATTTACCGTTACAACAGTATTTATTTTAATTTGAGCTGATGTCACGTTTGCTTGAGACTGCGGGCCATATACGAATACATAGTAGAGTATTCCTCCTGTCACGAACACCGAAAGAACTACAATAGCGATGAGTCTGGAAAAGAATCCTATCTTTGATCGGGAAGAGTCGGTTGGGTCAGGTAGTAATTGATCTTCCACTGACGATGATTTGACTATCACATCAGCAGAAGAGCTTGGTGAGGAATCAACCATAACTCATACTATATCAGTTTTGAATGACCGTCAATCAAAAGTAAGTTTACCCTGCGCACTTCTTATCCGTACCACACTCTATACCTGTACAGGTTTTCTTGATAGTAAACGCTTCGTTGTTACAGCCCTCCCTAAGGGGTAATATTATTTTTTCTTCCCTGAGTTTACCTTTACTACATTCTTTGATCCTGGACCGTTTCCGGATATAGTTATGTTTGTGACTCCAGATGTTCCACAGCAGTTTCCAACTGTTGCCTGATTGGAATTCCCACCGACTGTTATACCTATACTTGAAGTAGCAGGTCCCGTTGTTATAGTTGTGTTTCCACCATTATTTTTATTTGCCTTATTTCCTCCCGTTTTGGCAACAGCGACACTACTTACCGTAACGTTTGTAGTATTATTTTGAGTTACACTACTGCATCCACAATCGTTCGTTGTGCATGTGGGAGTTGGTGTCACGGTTACCGGTGTGCAACTTTCACCCTCTGCTTTTACTCCATCGACATCATATGCGTCAGCAGATGCCTCGGAAAAATCAACGGGATTACTCGTATCAGTAATTCGGACATATTTTGCACACGTAATAGACTGTGGTTTATTTACTTGACCATCTGCAGAAACTGATCCAGCATTTACCCATGTGATTCCATTTTCAGAAACTTCTACGCTCGCTGTTTCTGTAGGATACCCAGGATTGGTTGCCTCAACGATGATAACTCCGTTTGAAATACCATTATCAAAACCAAGTGTAATAGACCCCCCGAAACCTAGCGAATAAAAGTGTCCATCAACTGTATCGTTTTCTGCAATACCTAGAGCAGAGGTAGGATCACTTCGAAGTGGATTTACAACATTTACTGGTTGTCCGCCTTTTGTATTTGCTTGAGTTGAAGATACGACAGTATCTGCCCACGGTCCGAGACCGTCGGGGGCTGCTGCAAAGACAGGAGTAGATCTGAAAAGAGAAATAACACCAAGGAAAGAGAGAAGGGTAAAAACCCTTAGGCAGTTTTTCATATGTCTAGTAGAGTACAGAAAAAAAATTGTCATTTCAACTAGAACTTTTTATAAAAAAAGAATATCAAACACTGTTAAAACTATATGTACCGAAAGTGATACACTAGATCTATGCTTCCCACGTTGTTGAAAAAAGAAGTGGAAAAACTTGATGTAAATCTTCTTCTTGAGAAACTACAAACTTCAGCGAGAGGCTTATCCCAAAACGAGGCAATAGAACGTCAATCATTGTATGGCAAAAATATACTTGAGAAACACAGAATAAAAATTCCACAACTGTTACTTAGACAGTTTACCACCAACCCACTCCTTCTTATTCTAGCTGTAGCGACAACACTCTCATATTTGTTAGGTCAGCATATAAGTTCATATTATATTTTCATCATGATTATGGTTAGTGTAGTGCTTGGGTTTTTTGATGAGTATTCCGCAGAAAAGATTGTTGAGAAATTATTAAAAAAAATATCTCCAATGAGTGAAGTTCTTCGTCAAGACGAGATTGTGAAAGTAAAAATTTCTGACATTACTCTAGGTGATGTTGTCCTTATTAGTGCTGGATCAGTTATACCAGCAGATGTTCGATTTATAGAGACCAAAAATCTAGAAGTGAATGAGTCCATCTTAACAGGTGAGTCAAAAGCCGTATTTAAGACGCAAGAATCTGGAGCAAATATTGGTTCTATGGGTACGACAGTTATAAGTGGATGGGCAAAGGCAGTAGTATTCCAGATAGGAAAAGAAACCGAGTATGGAAAGATCGCCAAGCACGCTACGTTTCTTAAGCCATCAACTGAGTTTCAAAACGGTCTTGCAAAGTTTGGCAGCATGATTCTGCGGATCATTATTATACTGACAGTGGTAATCTTCGCGATTAATTCTTTGGTTGGTCATCCGATTCTTGATTCTCTTCTTTTTGCACTTGCCATAGCTGTAGGACTCACACCAGAACTTCTCCCAGTTATTGTTACCGTAAGTTTAGCTTCAGGAGCAGGGAAGCTTGCAAAGAAGCATGTTATCGCGAAGCAGCTCATAGCAATTGAAGATCTGGGAAATATGGATGTTCTGTGTACTGATAAGACTGGTACTCTTACTGAAGGGAAGCTTGAAGTAATTGAAGTTCTTGATAAGAAAGAATTAGAAGCGACATTCGAATACGCACTTCTTTGTAATAATGCGATCACTCACAATGGGCAGATTTCTGGCGATAGCATTGATGTTGCGATTGTCGAACATGCGAGGAAAAAAAAGACTACTCGGGATGTAGGATGGACTAAGGTATACATAGAGCCGTTTGATTACAACAAACGCATGATGTTTTGTGTTATCCAGAAAGGTAATGAAACGAGGCTTGTAGTAAAGGGAGCAACGGACGCGCTTGTTCCGTTATGTGAAAATGATAAGTCGGAGATTATTACCAAAAGTAAGACACTCCAAGATGCTGGCTTTCGAGTAATTTTGGTTGCGTCCAAAAAAATTGAGAAGAAGCAGATATATAATTGGTCAGATATTAGGAATGTTTCTTGTGACGGATTAGTCTCTTTTTTTGATATTCCAAAAAAATCAGCAAAAGATGCGATAGTCCAATTCGCTGATCTTCATGTTGATCTGAAGGTAATCACAGGAGATAACGATCGGGTAACTCGCAAAGTATGCGAGGAGATCTGAGTCGATCCAGGAATCATTGTTACAGGACGAATGCTTGATGAAGTTCCCGAAAACGAGCTGTCAGCATATATCAGTAAGACGAAAATATTCGCGAAAGTAAATCCACTTCAGAAGTTAAAGATTATTGAGCAGTTGAAAAAAATGGGGCACACCGTTGGATATCTCGGAGATGGAATAAACGACATACCATCTCTTCGTGGGGCTGATGTAGGTATTTCAGTAAATTCTGCAGCAGATGTAGCAAAAGACGCTGCGTCAATTGTTCTTCTTCGTAAAAATCTTCATGTTATAGTTGAGGGAATTATCGAAGGGAGACGAACATTTGCAAACACTATCAAATATATATTAATGAGTAGTAGTTCGAATTTTGGAAATATGTTCTCAGCATCAATTGCATCATTTTTTCTTCCATTTCTTCCTATGACACCTCTACAAATACTTTTAACAAATGGTCTCTATGACATTTCCCAGATGAGCATCCCTTCAGACTCTGTAGATAAAGAAGAACTTCGCAAGCCACGACATTTTGACATTTCATTTATCAAGCGGTACATGATTTTCTTTGGACCACTTAGTTCAATCTATGATATTTTGACGTTTCTTATTATGACGTTCGGCTTTCACGCGAAAGGAGCGCTTTTCCAAACAGGCTGGTTTGTCGAGTCCGTCGCAACTCAAATCCTTGTTATCTTTGTAATTAGAACTTCCAAGTCACCATTTTTTTTGAGTCGTCCAAGCATATATCTTTTCCTCACCTCAATCACAATGGTTGGGATTGGCTTGGCTCTTCCATTCTCACCCCTCGCTCATGCTCTTGGGTTTGTGAAATTACCAATGTCTTATTTTGGTGTGCTTCTCTTTTTAATAGTAACGTACGTTTCGTTGGTGGAACTCGTAAAAGGGATCTTCTTGAAAAGATATACACTCAAGTAGTAGTATAATAGCTCCGAATTGGATAACTATGAAAAGATCTACTCCTCTTGATTCAAGAAGCAGGAAGTTACGCCTGAATATTTTACAATATATCCGTCGTGGTCATCTTGGTTCAGCGTTCTCTCTTATAGAAATTCTTCGCACTTTATACGATCATGTTCTGAAATTTAATCCGAAGAATCCTAGATGGGCAGATCGAGATCGATTTATTCTCAGTAAAGGTCACGGTTCACTTGCGCTTTACGCTATTTTGTCGGATAAAAAATTTTTTCCTCAGAGCGAACTAGCAAGATTTTGTAAACATGATGGAATTCTGGGGGGCCATCCGCAGTATGGAAAGGTTCCTGGAGTTGAAGCGTCAACAGGATCACTCGGACATGGATTGGCAATTGGAATTGGAATTGCACTTGCCGGAAGA
>CAZYQZ010000072.1:0-6578 GCA_964649915.1 uncultured Gammaproteobacteria bacterium
CACCGGCGTTTTGCCAATCGGGCTGAGATATGACTTTTTGAATGGTGACCGAAGAAATTTTGGCGTTTCCCACAGCAATCTCCGGTAAGGTGTAAATGTGAGGTACGTCGTTAAATTCTTTTAATTTTGCCCACGGAAGACGTTCCGCTCCTTTTATTTGGTCAAGTGACATAGGTTTACGTACAACTTCATCCCACTCTTTAACTTTTACTGCTTTAGTGGGAAGTCCTACTGCTTGAATCTCTGGCGCCTCTGGAGAAAGCGCAGAAACAATATGTTGGGCAAATTTCTTTTGTTCAGGATTGGCAGTGCTTAGTTGAGTAATTGATTCTCGAATAGCCTCAGTTTGATCTTGTAAAATCACTGTTTTCTTTTCTCGTTCCGCGATAGTATCAAACGGGGATAGACGTGCTTGAGGAAAAAAGGCAATATATTCTGAACTACCAAGAACCAGCCGTGATGCAGGAGAATCTACTTTTTGGATTTTCTCGGCAAATAAATTGTCAAAAAAAGCTTCCGCGGCATGAAGTGAGTCTCTTGGGTCCTCTGCAGGTTTAGGATCAGACATCATCTCAAAAAGCATGCGTACCTGATCTCTTTTTTTAATAGGCTTTGGTTCTTGTACAACCGTCTGAATTCTCAAATCGAGGGGGGGAGTGACTTGTGTTTCCATTTACTACTTTCCTTTTAAAAACTCTTTAATTTTTTGAACCCATGTTCGTGGATCGAGTGTATGGAGAACATTTTTCAGGGTTGTTCGAACTTTCGACCAAAGACTTTCTTCCTTTTGGGTAACTGAGACTTCCTGCTGTGGCTGATGGGCTTCAACTTTTGAGGGAGTTGGTGATACGGGTAGCGGGAGAGTTGTCTTTATAGGTTCAACCTTCGGAATTGGTGCAAGTTTTTCTAAGGGCTTTTCACCACGGATTCGAGCAATCTTTTCTAGAAGTTGAGTAATTATGGTTGAATCGTTTATAAGGTGATTCCACGATGCAAATTTCTTTCCATGCCGATAGAGACTTATTTCACCAGAAATAAATGCATCTGGTATAGGATAGTTTGGAGGTTGTGGGCGGGTAGAGGATCTCTCAGAAAGCATGACAGTGTGGACTTCAGGGCGGAAACGATAGTCATAATCCACAGACTTGGGAGCAATATTTGTGAGAAGCTTATCCGCATGTCCAGTAATAATCGCTGCTGAAAGATTCTTTCGATTATCACCAGACAAGTCAATTGCGCGGGGAGTGGCAACTCGCAGATCGTCAACGAGCATTGCCTCTATTTTACCCACGGTATCCGGATTTATTCCCATATTTTCCATCCATGTTGGATTTCCTTTATTTTGTTGGATGTCGTTCCAAAGATTTAGGTATGTAAAAAAATCAGATGAGGTATCAAAGTACCGTTTTAACTTCTCTTGCCAGTCCTGTCGCTTTCCATAGAAAAGATCGCGTACATTTGTTTTGATCGCTGCAATTGTTGCTGCGCCTTCATAGACTCCTAGACGCTTCGCTTCTACCATCATTCTCGAAAGATTTGGCTCCGTCTCGTACTGTGCCATCGCTTTCCCGACCTCTGTAAGATTGCCGTTTTGGTCCAGAGCATCTAGCATTTGCAGTGTTTGAGTAGCGCGGGCGACCTGTGTCTCATTGGGATTGACGATAAGGTCAAGGTTACCGAAATCAAACCCTAAGTCTTTCACCTTCAACATCAGCGCTGAAATGTCTGTTCGTTGTATTTCTGGTTCTTGATAGGGGACTCGTTTGTTAAACTGATCTACGGTAAATAAGTGCCATACTCGACCGATACTCCCTGGTTTTCGAGCTACTCTGTTGCGTCGCTGAAGAATGACGCTTTGTGCTGCTTCAGCTGCTTGGTGATCGATGAGTCCACCGTATTGGTCGAGATGAGGTAGTTTAATAAGACCTGTATCAATAACATTTTCAATATCAAGGGTTGTCCCAGTATCCGCAATTGATGTTGCAATAATGACTCTTCGTCTATTCGTGTGTTCTGAAAATATCTTTTCATCACGAATTTTCTGAGGAGTAGAGCTATCAAAGTCTATCATCTCAATACTCTCTTTGGGGATGCCCATAGAGGCCATGGTGGTTTCAATCGCCTCACGTGTTTTCTCAATCTCTGATCGTCCTGGAGTAACAATCAGTACATCTCCCGAAAGATTCGGTTGAATAATGTTCTTAATTAATGTCGATGCAGCTTTTGCTGGCATTTCGCTTTCACTGACCGGAAAGTCTTCAAAGTGTTTTTCCAGATTTCCAAGTACTGCATCCTTTACTTTATGAACCTCAGCTCGGCCGTAATATTTGCGATATGGTTCAGGATCAATAGTTCCGGATGTTGGAATAACCTTCAATGCCTTGTAGGTTCGCTTTCTCTCCGCTTCCGGCTTGGCATTTTCCGCTGCTCGGTTTAAATTTGCTTTCTTCGCAAGCGCAAGAGCCATAACCATGTTTGCACTCGCCTCGTGTATTTCATCTGGAATTAAAATGTCGATATTTGATAGTAGTGGATCGTTTTTATATTGACCAATAAGCGAGGCATCAATTTCCAGTAAGATTTTTGTTTTGTCACTTCTTTTTTTATCCAGTTTATGTTGATATCCTACAAGCTCTCCGACAGGTGTGTACATCCATTTCGCAATTTGCTTCGTGTTGTTCTCCACAGTATTTCTTCTTGGTTGGAGTTCAACAATATTTGGACCCCCGGGATATTCTTGCTGGAGTCCTTCATACATGAGGATTGGAAGTGTGGTACTTTTTCCTGTTCCAGGAGATGCGGATACGATAAGGTAATCAAAGTTTCTGAGCTTTTCAAGAATGGGCTGGCGTTCTTTATATACATTGAGTTCATTGACAAACGGATCAATTCTAATCACCGGTTGTGAAATGTTTGCAGACTCAATGCGAGGCTTGAATGGTTCTGTGATTGTATGTCCCGAACGATTCTCTGGTTGCATAAGAAAATAACGAGGTTTTCTCTCGCTACTGATATTGTATAGTATTTAGATAGACAGTTTAAGATCTCTTTTTGCCTACATAAATTGTGATTGACATCACATCAAAGACGCGGTACAAAAGGAGCTACAAGCTTATCAAATTTACATAGGAGAGCTATTATGCTTAATCTCAATGGTCTTATTCTCACCTCAGAACATGAGGAAGTTTTAGTTGATTTTTACACCAAAATTTTAGGCAGGAAAACCGACTGGTCAGGTGGACGGTATCATGGGTGGAAAGTGGGTACAGGATTTTTAGTTGTTGGATATCATGATAAAACGAAAGGTGTATCGAAGGATTCAAGTAGACTGATGTTTAACTTCGAAACTGCAGATGTACAGGGCGAATTTGATCGAATGGTAGGCCTTGGTGCGACGGTGATAGCCAAACCGTATCATCCAGGTGAGGATACAGAAGATAAAAGTACACGCTTAGCAACTCTAGCTGATCCTGATGGCAACTACTTTCAATTAGTGTCTCCGATGCCGATGCAATGAATACTGAAACAATAATTGCAATCTAGAGTTTTTTTAGTATAAATAGATAATGCGTCTATTTATCTCATTTGAAGGATTAGAAGGTTCCGGAAAATCAACTCAAGTCAGCCTCCTTTCAGGTAAACTGAGAGAAAAGAGATATGCACTTGAGGTAGTTCGCGAGCCTGGTGGTACTAGAATTGGAGAGCATATCCGTACAATTACTCATAATCGGGAAAACGTAGATTTAACCGCTGTATCTGAGTGTTATCTGATGGCAGCCTCTCGTGCGCAGTTGGTACGAGAGATTATTAAGCCTTCACTTGCTGCCAAAAAAATTGTCATTGCTGATCGCTTCATAGACTCATCCCTTGCCTATCAAGGATATGGGAGACAAATCGGTGAGGAGGAAGTGCTAAGTCTTAATAAACTGGCACTTGATGGAGTTTTCCCAGATCTTACTTTTTTTCTTGATGTTTCCTACTTAGTAGGACACAAGAGAAAAGAAAGTGGCCCACTTGATAGACTGGATCTTCAACAAGAGGAGTTTTATCAACGTGTCCACGCTGGGTACAAGAGTCTTGCAAAGCATTTTAGTGCGAGAATCATCTATATCGATGGGAACAAAAGTATGGATGAGATATCGCAAAATATATGGAGCTATCTTGAGAAAAGATTGTCCTGATAAGGAATTTCATTGACTTTTCACCTCAAGTTAGGTATAGATATTCCTATGTCACGAGGACTTGAGCACAGAGCATTAGAGAATGTACAGTTTCTAAACAAGGCACAGGAATACGGACGCCTGAAGGATCCTACCGGACCTTCTATAGACTCATTTCGACCATTTGTTAAATGGGCGAAGGAAAGTAAGGTAAATCCCCAAGACATCAAAGGTCTTAGTGAGGTGGTCCAAGGAGCAGACTACATCATAAATACTCACCCAGAAGTAAAAAACAGATTTTTTGAATCAGTTCCGTACAATGAAGGTGTTGAAAAAGTAGTAAAGGCAAAGAACAGACACTCATTGGAACTTGCCAAAATATCCAGAGATAATCCAAATGTGTTAATTGCCCTTCCCATGATGGGAGCATATTCTTTTCAAAAAAGTCTTATATCTCGTGGTATCTCGCCTGATAGTATTCTCCCCGTATATATTGACGGGTCAGCAGGGCAAAGTTCAGGGGCATCAGTATTAAAAGAACCTTTACCAGAAACTCTAAAAGACCTATCCAAGCCCGTAGTAATGGTTGATGATGTTGGCGACACCATAGTCACCGGGATAGTACTCGCAATGGAAAGATTGAAACTCGCGAATCAAGATTTGGACAAGATTTCAGATTATGCTCGGGTATTACAGGAGATAAAGCGTCATAGAGCGAAAGACAATCCCCTTCAGTTTACTGAACATGAGTTTTTGCCATTATACCGTGAGGCTGCATCGTTGTTTCGTAAGGCAAACATGATTTTTGCGCCGCTATATATCAAGAATTCGACGGTGAGAGCAACATTGTATGAAGAAGCTGGAAGAAGCGATAAATCTAGCTGGGGACTAAGTCAACTGAGAATGTTGGATCAAGCAGTACTTGTTCCTGAATCTATGTGGCTAATGGGAGGAAAAGGTGTCGATGATGATGGACTTTTAGACACAGGAATTCAGGTAAATGATTTATCCCCATATCTAAGAGCAGTCGATAGAAAATATATTAAAAAACATACATTAGGAAACATTACCCTTCGATTAGGAGCAGGGATACGTGAACTTCTTGCGCTAAAAGATCAAGAGGGTTATAAGAAGCAAGTTGCAAAAGTATTATCAGTCTACATTGATTCACAAATTACTCCAAAGTAATCTCCTGTATGCCTCATTCCGAACTTACTCGAAGAAAATTTCTCCAGTATGCCAGAGGTGCGGCAGTAGTAGCCGGAGGTGTAATACTCCATGAGGCTATGAAAATACCTGAACTCAGGGAGGAACCATATTCATCAACAGATTTATTTTTTATCGAAAAAGAATTATCTGGACGTCCTCCATTTTTTACCGACCATGGGCACTTCGATTACTTAGGTCACGTTACGACTAATCACAAGGTTTTTAATAATGAAAAATACGGAGTATTACCCAAAGTCTTTGGAGAAACACTCAAATCAAAAAAGAAGAACCCACGTGTGGGAGACCAATTTGATCGTCATATGTACTATAGCAAAGAAGCGTTACAGGCATATGGGATTAAGAACCCATCACCCAAGCAAATATTTCACACAGCTGCGACATCGTTTGCCGCAATGTATAGTCCGCTTTTTTCGTTACAAGATATCCATCATGGTTTTAAGACTTTTCAACCAGTATCTGATGCACCTCGAGAGAACGCTTGGTTTGATAGTATGCGAGAAAAATTACCCACAGTATACCCTATGAAACGTGAACCAAATATGCCTATGCCTATCATTATTCATAATATTTTGGGAACAGACAGGATCGTGCATTTTGCAAGTCATACATACCTCTCACATCAGCTTAAAGAATCGCTTGATCAATCCTTTCAAGACTGCGGTCGTATGCCCCAAGCGTTAACCTGGTATATGAATCTCTTTCCGACAAACGAAGAGAAAGTGAGGAAGATAGATGAATTTGCTGGCTGGGTTTGGGAGATGAAAGAGGGGTGGAATTATCTCTCAAAACTTCGTGCATATACCAACCAAACATACGGAAATCAAGCAGCACGATCTGTATCGGAGCCGCCTTTTCCAGAAGGGGTATACAGCGTTGATGTCAACCATGATTACCGGGCGAATAAACAAGGAACTGATTTCGCGTTAGCTTTAAGTGGTGATGCGTTTACTAAACAACAATACGAGCAATGGATCAACAGATTGAATTCAAATGAAGTAAATCGGGATGAAACTCGTTACCAAGAAACTCCTTCACATGCGACGCGGGTACTGACTAGGCTTGAGCGACGATTTCCTCGTTCAAACCATCTCTACCAGTTTAGCAGCTCCTAACTCTTGCTAAGCGTTCCAAATTTTGGTAGTATATACGGTACAAACAAGAGTTACTTAACTTCCTGGCCGTGAGGCT
>CAZYQZ010000073.1:0-6544 GCA_964649915.1 uncultured Gammaproteobacteria bacterium
GTCTTTTAAAATAGCTCGAGCAATCGCAATTCTTTGTTTTTGGCCTCCAGAGAGTTTTACTCCTCGTTCACCGATGAGACTATCGTACTTATCTGATAACTCATTGATGAACTCATGAGCGTTTGCAGCCTTTGCTGCATCCTCTATCTGTTCTTTTGTTGCAGAAGGATTGCCATAACGGATATTCTCCATTATCGTTCCTGAAAAGAGTAATGACTCCTGAAAGACAACCGCAATATTTCTGTGAAGTGATTCTTGTGTTAAGTTTGTAATATTTTGTCCGTGAATAGAGATTGACCCTTTCTCCAGTTCATAATATCGAAGGAGAAGGTTTACGATTGTCGATTTTCCTTGACCACTTTCCCCCACGAGAGCTAATTTTTCATTTGGGTATATTGAGAATGAGATGTTCTCAAGTACTTGCTTATCTTTTTCATAGTGAAAGAAAACATCTTGGAATGTAATAAATGGTTTTTTTGTGTCTATAACTTTTGGGATTTTAAGTTCTTTTGCATTTTTTTGGTCAACTATGTTTGTATGTGTTTCTAGAACCTGGAAAAAATCCGCGGAACCACTGGCTGCTTGTTGGATCTGACCGAGAATAAAGGACATTGCAAATAGGGGGAAACGCGCCTGGTTTACAAGTTGTAGAAGAAGCGTCATTTCACCAATCGTGAATCGTTTCTGAAATGTCCAGTACACTATGTACGCAAAGATCGCAAACAGTATTAGATTGAGAACAATTCGTCTAATAAAATCATACCAATGCCATTCTTTTGTCTGATGTTTCGTCAATCTCTCCATTTCATGACGAGCAGTCAGAAAAGCTTTCAGTTCAAATACTTCAGCAGCAAACGCTTTTACGATTCTAATCCCCGCAATACTTTCAAAGACTCTTCCTTGTGAGGAATCGTTGAGTATATTCTTTTTTTCCTCATATTTTTGCCAAGCAATCGTTGATCCGTGAGAAATGATAATGTAAATAGGAAAGAGAACGGCAAGTAGAAGTCCAACAGTTAACGAATAATACGAAAGCAAAATTACGGTAACAAGTGCTGTCAGGAAAAATGGCAAGAAGTTATTAAGCATCATTTGAATAAACTCAGTGATACTTGTAATTCCTCTATACATTTTATTTACAATTTTTCCAGTTATTTCATTGTCATAATAACCAATATGCAGTGACAGAATGTGTTCATAAAATCTCTTTGAAAGATATGTTTGAAGTTTCACCGCAAGGATATCCCCTATCCACTGTGAGAAAGCCGTGAGAATTGTAATGAATACATCGGTTGCGAGAATAAGTCCTAGAAGAACTAGAAACTGTGAGAATTCAGTTGTGCCTCCAGTAATTTGTAAAACTATAATGTCAACAATCTGCTTACTTAATATAGGTACTACCAGAGAAGATAACGATATAAGAATGACGAATATACCCATGAAGGCATACCACTTCCACAAGTGTTTGGTGAATGAAAAGATTTTAAATATTGCTTTCATAAGCTAAGTATTTTTCCATAGAGTACTATACTACTACAAATTATAATTATCCATTATAATACCTCGATGGATTCAGTTATAACATCAAGTGTTTTTACGCTCGCATTTCTACTGGGTCTTCGACATGGCATTGATTGGGATCATATCGCCGCTATTAGTGACATAACAGGAATAGAAGGTGAGAAAAGAAAAAAAGCACTCAATGGTTTCTTGTATATTTTTGGTCATGCATTTGTAATTATCCTATTAGGATTTAGCGCTATTATCTTAGGCGTTAAACTTCCTGATTGGGTAGATACATTGATGGGACCTATTGTCGGCCTCACGCTTATTCTCCTAGGTATTTGGCTTATTATATCTATTTTTATTCATGGTAAGAATGTGAGGTTACAGAGTCGTTGGGGGATAATGTTTTCTTTTTTGAAACGAACATATAGCTTCTTTCACCATAAAATTGCTCATACTCACAATGTCCCACATACGCATTATCCTGATTCTTATGGTAAGAAAGCAGTTTTTGGAATAGGAATGATTCATGGTATCGGAGCCGAAACACCCACCCAAATTCTTCTTTTTGTAACCGCAGCTGGAACGAAAGACGTTTCAACTGGCATATTACTTCTTCTTACCTTTGTTTCAGGACTTGTTGTGTCAAACTCTTTTATCAGTTTCGTAACAATCTTTGGTTTCACGAAACTGAATCAACATACCTATGCTCGCCTTGTACTTGCTACTACTACTGCGATATTTAGCATTGTTGTAGGAACTTTTTTTCTCTTCGGTAAAGAGCTTTTTCTTCCAGTTATATTTGGCGGATGACTCAAGACCCCGTATTGACTTTGCGACTTAGTCGCATTATAATTCTTCATAAAGCGACTTAGTCGCATTCACTCAAATATGGATACAAAAACACAATTACATGAAGGTCAAATCCAGCCAACAAAAGCGAGATTAGCTATCTTAGATATTTTGGGGGCAACACAAAAGCCTCTAGATACGCTCTCTGTACTTGAGCGTATCCAAAAAAAACATATTGGCATTGACCGTGCTACTGTGTTTCGGGCTTTAAAGCTTCTTATCAGTAAAAATATGGTGCATAGAGTTGAATTAAGTGAAGGAAAGTCACGATATGAACTCTCTACCCTACCACACCATCATCATTTAGTTTGCAACCAGTGTGGAACAATAGAGGATGTTCGGACATGTGACATAAAATCTCTAGAAAAGAATATTTCGAAAAAAACTAATTTTCAAATTAACCATCATCATTTAGAGTTTTTTGGGCTTTGTGGAAAGTGTCATTAAATGAATACCTTACTTGAGATCATTCTTGCAAGTCTTTTTGTCAGCAGTATGTCCCTTGTTGCTGGTATTGTACTGATATGGAGAAAACTTCTCGATGAAAAATATATTTCGTATTTCGTTAGTTTAGCTGCAGGCATTATGCTTGCTACAGCGTTTCTCGATCTTTTACCCGAAGCGACACAGGCAAACACGCATGGCAATATTTTTATATTTACTCTTTTAGGAATTGTAATTTTTTTCTTTTTAGAACGATTTGTATTATGGTTTCATCATCACGACGATATACATGATACAAAACCATCTGCGATTTTAGTTCTTTTGGGAGATGGTCTTCATAATTTTTTTGATGGAGTGGCTATCGCTTCTATCTTTCTTATTAATCCTGTTGCTGGAATTACTACTACCATTGCTATAGCAGCACATGAAATTCCCCAAGAAATGTCTGATTTTAGCATTCTGATTCATGGTGGTATGAAAAAAACACACGCGCTGATATATAATTTTGTTTCCGCAATTACTGCGCTAATCGGAGCAATCGGTGGATATTTTTTCTTAACAACTGTTGAGGAGTATCTTCCCTACTTTATCGCCTTCTCAGCTGGCATGTTTATATACATCGCCTGTTCTGATCTTATTCCAGATATGCACCAACACTTTCGTAAGCAAAAAGGATGGGAGCAATCAATTCCTTTTATTTTCGGAATTATACTAACGTATCTATTTGTTACCATATTCGCAGTTTAGGAGTTAATCGTACTGGACGTTTTTTTTCACCCTCCCGCTTCGTCTTTTTGTCAACTCCATCAAAACATCATCGATTGTTATATTGCTTAGCACCAAGATCATGGTATATTGAAAAAGTACATCGGCAGCCTCTTCGATAATTTTTTGTTTGTCTCTTCCTTTTGCTGCGATTATCAATTCGACTGATTCTTCACCATACTTTTGGATGACACGATCGGCACCTTCTTTAAAAAGTTTTGCTGTGTATGAATTTTTTGGAGGAGATTTTTTTCTTTTTCGAATAAGTAAATATAAATCGTTCAGATTCATCATGATAGAGAACAGAGAAAACACTATCCTCTCTATAGGCAGGATAGAGTGTTTTCTCTTATATTTTTTATTCTTATTTCTTACTACAGATTTTACAGTCGTTCATGTGGGTAGCAAGAACATATACCGCAGATACACCAACTAAGATATAGACGAGTTTCTCTAAAGTTGGCCAGGATCCTACCACCATACTTACAAGATTAACATTGAGAAGACCAACCAGACCCCAATTGAGGGCACCAACTACCATGAGAAGAAATGTCACCATGTGCAAAAGTTTTTTATTTTCCATGTACCTCACCCCCTTTCTTTTGCGCTGATACCTAGTGTAATGAGAAACAATCAACAATGTCAAGAAATCTTGTCTTACTAAACAATATTTTTCTCCATATCGATAGGACACCCCTTTTGTTTATCGTAGTTGGTAATACTGAATCCGTATTTTTTATACAGAAAGATAGCTTGGGTAAATTGTTCGTGTGTATCAAGTATAACTTTATGAAAACCTTGATCTTTTATTTTTTTCATTACAAAATCTAAAAGTTGGTACCCATACCCTTTTCCTCTATGTTTCTTCTCCAGATAAAGGCGCTTCAACTCTGCTGTTTTATTTCCTCTATCTTTATACCCAATGGTTCCTATTAGTTCTCCGTCTTCTTCCATGATATAAAAATCCCCACCCCTCTTTTTATATACATCTAACAGGTTGTCCAAATCATAATCAAGATCATTACGGTAAGAAAAACCAAACTCTTGTAAAATACTTAAAACAAAAGACTTAACTTGAGGATTTTCTGTAGGATACATTGGACGAATTGTCATATTGCTTTTTTTATTTTATCATTTATGAATATGAATATTGGCACTGCAGCATTTCTTGGCATTGTTGAGGGACTTACTGAATTTCTTCCGATTTCTTCAACATTTCACCTCATCTGGGTTTCTAAGATGCTTGGCATTCCTCAAACTGATTTTATGAAGCTATTTGAAGTCTTCATACAATCCGGAGCAATACTCGCTGTTATTGCTATTTTCTTTCGCCAAGTTCAAAAAAATAAACATATACTGAAACTTGTCACATTCTCTTTTATCCCTACAGCAGTAGTAGGATTAGTGCTCTATAAGATTATTAAAGGCTTTTTTCTGGAAAATTATATCCTTCAACTTCTTGTTTTTCTTCTCGTTGGATTTCTTTTTATTATTATTGAGTTTTTTTGGAAAAAGAAGAAGCTTCAGAAAACAGCTGACTCAATCTCTTGGAAACAAGCTATCTTTATTGGAGTAATTCAATCTTTGGCAGTAATACCTGGAGTATCCCGTGCAGGAGCAGTGATTCTTGGGATGTTATTTTTAGGAACAAAACGAGATGAAGCAGCGACCTACTCGTTTCTCCTTGCGTTTCCGACGATTCTCGCCGCCTCTGCCTTAGACCTTATAAAATCCAGAGAGGTTTTCACAATGTATCCTGATACAACCGTGCTCCTTCTGATAGGAAGTATCGCTGCATTTATAAGTGCACTTTTATCTATGAAGTGGTTTATTCGATACCTTCAGAATCATTCTCTCACTGGTTTCGGGGTATATAGGATTGTTTTGAGTATTCTCCTTTTTCTTTTCTTTTTCAGATAATTCCTTTTAGATTTGTGGCTTTTTGAAATAGGAAAAAAGAAAAGAAAGCATCATAAGTAAAACAACTACTCCCATCAGAATTGTGTATAGACTAATCTCTTGCAACCCAACATGAAGAAGTATTGCCCACATGGCAATATATATCAACTTATGTAATTGATACCACCATATTTTAAGAAACTTCAGACTGACATCATTAGAGGTAATAAAAAGAGAAAAGAGTATAGAAACAGCAACAAGTCCACATATTTCAAACGGAGAGAATGGGAGGATTTTTCCTACAAGAAGCATGGGAATAAGCTTTAATACACTTATATGAATTAACGCAAACATATACATTAAGATTCCCAAGTATCTGCGGAATATCATAATGATTGCAATAAGTTTATGTTTGATTCCAAATCGCCTAACTATTCCAGGAATAAGAGTTACGCAGAAGATGACTAGAGCAGTTTTCCCACATAATGTAGCAACTTCATATAAAAAGATGATTTGAAACTGTTTTGCTAAAAGGATTCCACTAATAAGAAGAAGGAGACCTAGAATACCATAGGAAACCTTAAACGCCTTAATTATTTGAGGTCTTCTGGGAACAACTAGTGAGAATATTTTATCAGTGGTCGCTTGCAACATGCTTATTCTTCAACGATAAGCTTGCCTACCATACCATTTTTCCGATGTTGCCCTACACCGCAGTAATATTCAAATGTGCCCACCTTATCAGCGACAAATTCTACAGTCTCAGTTTGACCAGCAGAAATAACTTGTGTTTTTGCATTGAATTCGTCGACTATCCAGTCATGCATCCCATCTTTGTTTGAAAAGACAATCTTTACGGTATCTCCCTTTTTTACTTTGATTTCTTTTACTGAAAAGGCATAGTTTGAACCTTCAACATCAAAAGACTTCGCTGTTTGCTCCATAACTCCAGTTGGCTTTTCCATTACTTCTACTTTTTTCTCTTCCATTGCAGGTGAGGCAGACTTTTTATTCATGACCATATATCCCCCACCCAGAAGAACTACGCCGATAACTACAGCAATGATGGTGTTTTTAT
>CAZYQZ010000074.1:0-6518 GCA_964649915.1 uncultured Gammaproteobacteria bacterium
AGTAGTCGCAAACTTCGAAACATCTCTCGCCACAAAGCTCGCCAATGGCGCTACCTCTGGCGCTTTAACGAGTGTGACTGACAAGAATGGGGTAAGTCTTCCGAATGCGAAGTATTGCATGATTGTTGATCGAGGAACTGGTGACGAAGAACACATCCTTTTTGATCTTACTGGCAACGCGATGGCAAATATCATCAGCGTTTCTCGCCAGGGTGTGCAGACTGCAGGAGTACAAAATCTAAATGGTCATCGAGCAGGAGCAAAATGCTATCTGACAGACTTCGTAAATCTCAAGATCATCGTAGACATGCTGAATGGAGATGAGGTGTTCGATGGAACAAAGCCACTTAAGTACGATTCCGCTCCCGCTCTAAGTGACCCCCGCCATATTCCGGATAAAGCATACATTGATACATCATTGGCCAATAAAGCGGAACTTGGCGCAAACAATGTCTTCACCGGACAGAATTCATTCGCTCAATCTCCAACTATTCCAAGTGCGGTGTCTGCGAATCAGCCTGTGACATTATCGCAGCTCATGGCTGCAGCTCTTGTTGGAATTTCTGCAGGGTTCGAGAACGTAGACGTGGTCAGAAATGATGATGGAAGTGTTCGGTCCATCCACGACAACGTGAATGGAAAGACGTATGTCATGCAATACGACCGAAATGGTTTCTTGCACTCCTTCTACGATGGTATTTCAAGATCAAAAATCACCACTGTCGATGGCCTGCTTATTAGCAAAGTAACAAATTAAAAATAAATTTATGAGCGTAACACTATTTACAGACAAAAAACCACAAGCAGTTTCTCCAAAAGGAGAATGGCTTTTCCCTCAAGTAATGATGATGGAAGTAAACCGCCTCGGACAGCTGCGATATCCGGCCGTGAAGGCAAGGGGAACCCTCACGCTTGCTCTCAACGTATCGAACGGCGAAACAGTCCTCATTGATTCCAAAACGTATGTGTTTGTGAATACGCTCACTGGTGTCGATGGGCAGGTGAAGATCGGAGTGACGAAAGAGGAATCGATTGCGAACCTAATCGCAGCAATTAATCTGGATGGAACTCCAAACTCGCAATACACGACACAGACAACTTTGCATCCTACCGTATATGCAAAGATAGGCTCAACAACTGCAAAACTTCTTGCGATCGCAAGAGTGGGCGGTGTCGCGGGTAACTCAATTGTTATTGGCGAATCTCTCGCTGGCGCAGGGAACCAGTGGGATGCCGGAACTCTCGGAACCACAGTAGCAGGTGCAGATGAATCAGATGCTGATTCATTTATTCAACCTCATTACTACGGAGGCGTAAACAACAACTCCGGTCAGCAATACAACGTGCGTGAAATGTACTATCACGGAGGTGGCGAGTCAGATGCGTCTGATGACCGACTATGGCAGCACAGACATGCCGTTATGAACTTTCCGATGAAAGAGTACAAGCTCCTTGCAGGTGCAACTCGAAAGATATTCATGCCTAACAATTTGGATCGACTCGTAAAGCGAATCGATGTGTTGAACGTAAAGGCATTCCTCAAGCGACCAGAGTGGCAATCAACGATCTCATCTCCCTTTGGAGAAAGCACAAGTAATATCACATTCCATACTGTAGAAATGGGTGACGATCGATTTGCTCTTTTCTACCGACAGCAAGGTGGAACTACTGGTATCTACGTCATCATCGGTCAGCTAGCGACTAATGGAACCATCACATGGGGTACTCCAGTGATCATTACCACGCTTGATCAATATGACAACAACTTCGATGCGGTCCTTGTGAGTGCAAACAAAATACTCTGCACCTTCGGACACGGAGCAAGCACCTTCACTCACACAGCCACAATTACTGTGTCAGGAACTGTGGCATCGGTGAATACTCCCGTTCAAGTTGTCGCAACAAACTTCACATGGAAGAAGCTCTGCAAACTCGATACTGATAAAGCACTTCTCGCGGTTTACACCGGAACCACTCTATCGATCTATGTGGTAACTATCACCGGAACTGTGCCTTCATACGGATCGGTAGTGACACAAGCAAACTCGCAGAATCCGTTTATCGTTCAAAATGGAACCGACAAAGCACAACTTGTTTTCTGGGATAGCTCGCTCTCACGAGTGAAATCTTCCGTGATTACAGTCACTGGTACTACGCCAACAATCCAAGCCGCAATCGTAATCGGCTATGAGGGTAGCTTCGGATATAAAACAACTCAGATCGTTCAAGTCGCAACTGACAAATTCGTGTATTACCACTACAACGGACAGCTGCATCCATATCGTGGACGTGATCGAGCAAAGTTCATCATGCTCACTGTGTCAGTGAACACAACCTCTATCTCGCACACACTCGAAATGAGAAACGGAGTGTATGACGGAAACCTGACTTATTTCAAAAAGTTGGATACGAACAACTGGATGATGTGGAACAAACCGCAAGGTCGTGTCGGAAAAATGACTCTCGATCTCACCAATAACCAGATGACCATCAATGACATCCCTTACCAGCACACTATCTGGGATCACGATTCGTACCAGACGAACATGATGCAAAAGATTCAAGAGACTAACAACATCCAACGTGCCGCTGATCCTGCCATCACAACAAATGGATGGGTATTCGTGGCAACCGACAACAACGTCAATGGTGGAATTGTTGCATGGTCCGATAAGACCTTCAGCTTCGAAGTTTATCTCGATGACGAGCTTGTCGGAACTTATAACAAAACGATGCCAGGAACTATCGAGGGTGTGATTGTTCGAATCCCTCTCAATCGATTCGAAGCAGCACTAAAAATCAAGAATCCAGGAGCAGTCGACCTGCACTTCATGATGCCTAATCTCGTAACGGCAATTGAATAAAAGCACATGGCATCGTATACCATCCAATACGGCGATACGCTAAGCGGAATTGCTTCAAAGACAGGTAAGAGCATTCAGGAACTGATGCGCTTGAATCCTTCCATTACCGATCCAAATAAAATCTATGCGGGTCGTTCTTTAGAGTTAGGTTCATCTGCTCCTGCGGTCCCTACGCCTCCGCCAGCAAATACGAATGCTAAGCAGACCATCGCTCAGGTGGCAAAAGTTTCAGTGCCAAATTATGTAGAAGACCCGACTTCGAAAAATATAGGAAACAGCCTAAAAAGTCAGGCCACAGACAAAGTCAACGAGGAGGCAATTAGAGCTGCCACAAGGTCCCGTATTCAGGGCCAAATTGACGCTATAAACGCCGCTGTGACCGATCAGATAGCAAACTTCAGGAATACTACCGGCAAGAACCGCCAGGGCCAAAGTTATGCCCTCGCAGCTGCCGGCGGCCGAATCGGTAGTGCAACTGGCGAGTCAGAATTCCAGAAAACAGAAGACTACAATCGTCAAGAAGAACAGACCTACCAAAGCGAAGCTAACGCAAAGATTTCTGCACTGCTTGGTGGTGCAATGCGTGACGCTACGGCCGAGATAGAAGCAAGACGTGCGGCAATCAAGGAAGGTGCTGACAAATATTTTGAATATCTTGAAACTCAAGGCGCTCGTAAGAAAGATCAAGTCACGGCATTCCTTCGCAACATGCTTGCTCTTGGTGTTGATCCAAATGAAATTGATGATAAAGACTTTGAAAAGTTGGAAGATCAATACGGCTTCAGCAAAGAACAGATATCTGCACTATTTAGCGATATAAAAACACAGCAAGAGGCACAGGCTAGGGAAGCAGAAAAAGATAAAGTCGATCTCGACAAGGCAAAGAACGATGCGAATCAGTTCAGTCTCAATGAGGGTGATGCTCGATACGTTTATGATCCTGAAACCGGCACGGCAAAACTTATTGCTGCTCGCGCGAAGACATATGCCCCTGGAACTACTGGAACCCCAGGCACTACTCTCAAGTATGATGATCCGAATTACACGCTAGACGCGATTCGAAAATCAAAGGGTGGTCGAGTAATGACTCAAGGTGAACTCAAACCAATTACTGACATTCAAACAATCGTCAGTCAGGCTGATACGCTCACCACTCTCATCAACAGTATCGACACTGGTCCGATCGTTGGAATCATTAAGAGCAACAACCCATACGACACAAAGGCGCAACAGATAAAAGCAGCGATTACTGCAATCGTTCCGAAACTCGCGCGTGGAGTTTATGGAGAAGTCGGCGTACTTACTGACGCAGATATAGAAAATTATTCACGCACGATCGCAAATCTTCGAAGCACAACTGATGTGAACAAAGCTGTTATGGCGATGACCCTTGATATTGCGACTCGGTCCCTTGCAAGCCAGCTCAACTCAATGGCTGCTGGTCAGCGTGACGTGTCCCGCTTTGAATCGATCTATGTCGGACTCAATGAAAAAGCTACAGGTCTCAAGTCCGAGCTTGGATACGGATCAGCGCCGGCAGCTAAAAACACTTCGTTCACAAGTAAGAGCGGCAAGACTTATAACCTTCCAAACTAATCATGCTTACTCGAGAAAAAATACAACAAAATATCGAGGCGCTTGAAAGTCAGGGAGCTAGCCAAGAAGAAATTCAGGAATGGCTTGATACTTTGCCGCCAATGTCTGCCCAGCAACCAGAACCTCCAAAGAAAGACGGCATATTAAAAACAATTGGAAAGACACTTATTTCCAGCGAGCTTAAATTTGGAAAGAGCATAGCTGATGCTTTGCCTGGTTTTGTACCTGGAAGTGCCGCTTGGACAAACAAACAAAACGAGGAGCTCATGAAGCGGAATGAGGAGATCGCAAATAATCTTTTGAAAACTATCAAGGAAAAAAGAGCGCGAGGTGAGGATACAACTCGTCTAGAAGCTGCACTACAACAGCACATAAAGGATACGAGCAAGCCGCCAATCGATATCAACGAAACAAATGCGAGCATAAACAAAAGTGCAAAGCAGATATTCGGAGAAGGTCTCGGTGTTGCAACAGACATCGCCTCTTTTGGTACTTATGGAAATGCTGCAAAGGGCGCACAGACTGGAAAGTTGCTCGTAAAAGGAAAGATGAGTGGGGTGCTGGCAAAGGCACTTCCCGAAGGTGCTTCAACTGTATTTGAGAAAACAATACCTACCGCAACATCGAAGATTGCAGCATTCGGTAAGGGATTTTTGGAGGGTGCAAAAGAGGCAGTCCCTCTTGGTGCAAGTTATGGTGCAGCGTCATCTATGCAGTCGGATGAAGACCTTCCTACAATTATGAAACGAGCGCTCGGAAGCGGAATAATCTCCGGCGTGATTGGAGGTACTCTTTCCGGTTTTGCAAATATGAAGAATGTTAGTCCGGAGACTCTCAAGAAAGAAGCGATCGAAAGTTACAAGCGTGGTCTTAATGCCACAAAAGAAAAGTATAAAGAACAGGCCGACAAGATCATTCCGGATCTGCTTGATGAGAAAGCGTGGGGAACACGAAAGCAACTCATCAAGAAAGCCGAAAAGGGAATCAGACTATCAAATGATGAGTACGCAAAGCTCGGAGAACTCGAAGGCACAGTCAACACTGATGGTATCTTGCAACGCATTGATGATGAGATAGCAAATTACTCACAAGGTGGTCGCGCATTTGCAGAGAAAGCAAATGCTGTGAATTCTACGATCGACAATCATCTCATTACCGCAAAGCAACTTCTCGATGATCCGGATATGGCAAAGAAGATAGCAGATAGTGGCGGTGTTCAGGCAATTATTGCTGACTCAAAACGAAACATTGTAGATCAACTTCGCCATAACGGAATTAATGAAATAGGTGATCTTATCGATAACCTTGATCTATCGAAGATGGATAGCATTGATGAATATTCTCGAACCTTAAAACAGGTGGTGAGCGAAGCAATGCCGCAAAAGCCAATCTCGGTAAACACATCCAAAATCACTCAGCTCAAAAAGTTGCGAGATGATATTCAGTCTCTACACCTTTACAACATGCCAAGCGAGGCATATCAGCAAGACCTTCGTGAACTCGCGCAAGATTATGGAAATGTTGTATACGAGACAAGAAAAAGTCTCAAGACAGTCGATGATAATGGCATGCTGTCTCAGGTCCGAAAGATTGATGGAACTATCCGCGACATTTTGAATACCAACAATCCAGATTACGAAAAAATAAACAAAGTCTACACGCTCAACTCACGACTGTTCGATATACTTGATGAAACGGCAAAGAGAAAAGAGGCACGGCCACTCATCTCGTGGTTCAACGCAATTATGGGAAGCACCGGAGCAACAATTGGTGGTACTGCAGGATCAGCTGCGGGTCCCGCTGGATCTGCTGTCGGCAGTATAACCGGAGGAACCTTAGCGGTAGGACTCACTACTGCGCTCAATAGCACATGGTTCAACACGCTTCGAGCAGTTCAAAAATCACAGCTGGCAGACAAACTTATGGAAATCGGAACTTTGAATGCAGCAAAATATTGGGTGAAGCTTCTCAATTCTCAGGGGGTCAAAGCAGTCAATGAAATTCTTTCTAGTGAAAAAGAAAAGCTGAACCAAGTGCCACAATAAAAGCGAGTACAGC
>CAZYQZ010000075.1:0-6432 GCA_964649915.1 uncultured Gammaproteobacteria bacterium
ATATGGGAGAAGTGTAAGAGTTGGGTAAGAAGAGGTCTTTCTATACTATGAAATATGACGGTAATTGACAATTATATTGTCAATATGTTCTGATAGAGTAAGTACATAAGAAGTGAAACTACGCTGTATAAAAATAGATAAAAAGTGCATGATATTGAGTAGTGATGATAGTATATTTGAAAGATTAATTACATAGCACTTATGAAAATAGGCTTTATTGGTCTTGGTCGGATGGGAAATGCGATGGTCTTGCATGCTCTGGAGCAGGGAATAGATGTCGTGGCGTACAATCGTTCTAAGGAGAAGGTAGATGCGGTACTTCTTGAATCTAGGACATTGAAGAAGGGAAAGATAACAGCTGGAAAGCTGAGTCCTTCATATTCAATAGAAGAGCTTGTCCAAAAATTAGAGAAGCCGGCAGTTATTATTCTCATGGTTCCTCAAGGGGCGCCAGTTGATGAAATGATAGAAAAGTTATTAGCAGCTGGAGTTACCGCGGGAGATACCATCATTGATGGGGGAAACTGTTTCTATAAGCATTCACAACGCCACTTTACTGAGCTCAAAAAGGAATCTATCAACTATTTGGATATGGGTACTAGCGGAGGGCTAGAGGGAGCACGAAACGGTGCATGCCTCATGATCGGGGGAGATGAGGAGGTCTTCAAAAAACTGGAGCCACTCTTTGCAAAAATGGCATGCAAAAACGGATATGCATACTTTGGTCCCTCTGGTGCCGGACACTTCGTCAAAATGGTCCATAACGGGGTAGAGTATGGCATGCTTCAAGCCCTGGGGGAGGGATTTGATATCCTCAACTCCGGTCCATTTCAACTCGATTTTCAGAAAATTTCCAAAAACTGGATACATGGGTCGGTTGTGCGAGGATGGCTTGTAGAACTTCTAGAGAAAGCATTCAGGGAGGATCCAAAACTTGAGAAACTCGAAGGAGTCGTTGGGGGTGGTACAACGGGCACATGGACGATCGAAACTGCGCGAGAATTTAACGTAGCAACACCAGTTCTCTATGAATCCCTCAGAGCGAGGGAAACCTCACAGGTGAAACCAACATTTGCTGGAAAAGTCGTTGCTGCACTTCGAAATCAGTTCGGAGGACATGCGGTGAAGAATTCACAGTCGAAAGAAATCTGATTTAATTGCTTTTTATGAGTATTCTGAAATACTATACGCGCGTATGGTAATAATTGAAGCAGATGTAATTGGATCATCAGTTCCTGCTGTTGAGACACAAACAGTGGGAAATGCTCCCGTCGTTGCATCTCCTCATAACGCAGAAGCTGTGATGGGTGCAGTGCCTACTCTTACAAAAGATGCACCAGCGCCTTCGACTATATCGAAATTAGTGCATGAGAATACTGAGCCGCCTGTGTCCGGAGGATATCAACCGCTTGCTTCAAGATTGGGAGATGATGGCAAGCTAGTGCTACCTCCAATGAGATCTAGTGAATAAAGACTCTATTTTTTTAATCCTCATCCGAAGTTTCTGGAAGTGAATAAGTAGCGTCCTTCGCAGGTGTTACGATATTAATATCGTCAAAGTATGTGTCAGATTCAGCTCCTCGAAACTTAATGCGCACAGTGAGTAACACTGTATCCTTTTCCAATTTGAATGTCGCTTGTTTCTTCTGCCAATCATGTTTTGTCAAATCAAAATAAATAGGATAGGAAAGCGTAGAGCCATCTTTATGGGTGGCAAGTACAGCTGCTTTTATCACTGGGTTGGCTATCGAATTGGTTGTCAGTAAATCTTTTGATAATTTGTTCCACCCAGAGAGACTAAATGTAGTGCCTTTTTTTATTATAGTATTTGAGAGTGTCTGGTAGAGAACTTTAGAAGCTGCACCACGAGATAACGGAGTCATAATAAATGATCTTCTTCCTGAGTGAAAATATGTGGTAATACTTTTATCAGAAGCTGTTAAACGCGAGGGAATAGGTTGCCAGTCTAGGGGAATTCCAGTTGAATTATTCACGGTTTCAAACGAACCATTAAGAACACTGTTGAAGATAATTGGTGTAGGCGTGGAGGTAGGAATAGGCTGTGTTGGCACGGCAGTAATATTTGCAACACCTTGGAAAAAAAGAGTTCGCTGCCACGTATGGTCAAGAATAGCAAGGTTATCTTCAGAATCAAACGATGCATCTGCAGGTTGAGCAGCTGTGATTGGGAGTATTGCTGTATGGGGAACATTACAGCCAGATACACATGGAGGAAGAGGATCATTATACCAATAGACACGTTCATTTTGGTCATTACCGTATCCGTCAACGACCATAACCATCTGATTTTTACTATTAAAGGCGATACCAAAGGGGTATCTGGGGCTCGGTGAGGATAAATCTGCTTTGGTTGTAAAATCTCGTGCTCCGTATACTCGTTTTGCATTTTTCATCCCATCAGGGAAGAAATTTGCGGTAGCATTTGGAATAAGATCAGCTGCATCATACTCAAGAAGCCTGTTATTACTACATTGCCAACCTTCGTGACTGGTATCTGCAATGAATAGATTTCCCTTTTTATCAAGTCGAATCTTGGAGATATTGCCAAAGCTATCCGCAGAGAGGCTTGGACAGGTCAAATCTCCATTGGAAGTATCATCACGTCCCCGGTTAGGTTTAGTTGTAAAAGCGTCTTTCTGACCCAAGACCATATCAACCTGGCGTGATGAATCAAGAGGTTTTGATATACGTACAACGCGGTGGTTGCTAGTATCGGCTACCCACAAAGCGTCAAGTGCCTCATCGTACTCGATGCCTGTGAGCGTACCTAACGGTAGACTGCCGCCAAAACGAAGTGCAACCGAACCGGTGATAGAAAAGAGCGGTTGCTGGTTGGTCGTGAGCGGTCCCTGGAACACGTCAACTTTTTCTCCGATCGCAATCCAAATTCTTCCTTTTGAATCTGAATCCATAGAACTAATAATCCCGTCTTTATAGATATTTGATTCAGCTGTGCTTTGATAAAGAAGTCCGTCTGCAGGACTACCGGTTGATTTCGTTTTATAGTTATTCCAAAACAATACGCGGTACTGATCTGATAGCAGAAGTTGTGAAGAACCACTGGGATACTTTGCAAGAAGTACTGCGTTCTGGGCAAATGTCCCGATAGGACCTGTTAAATTCGGATGATCCCCTTGGTACGGATCTGAGTAAAAAAGAAATCCATTTGCAGGATAGGCGCTGATTCCGGTAGTAGAGTAGTCTGGAATAGGCGGGGGAAAACGGAGAAGGATATTTTGGAACTTGTCAGTCACGTAATGATTACCGAATGTATCGATTCCTATTCCACCTCCTGACTGGCATGCGTGACAAATATCCGGTGGGTGAGGTGAGTTGGTACAGATACTATCAAATGCCTCGCCACCACAGTTGGTAGAGGTTGTGTTTGGTTGACCGATTACTTTGGTAATGGTCCACTTCCCACTAATTTTTTTTAGGAAAATCGTTCTATTATTATTCCAGTCAGATAACCAGAATCCTTCAGGAAGTTTCGGATCGAATTCGATGCCTACAGATCGATTAAAATTATATGGGTATACTCCAGTTTTTCCCCCAAGGAGAACTTCCGTAGGTCCTTTTCCATTGGTGAAAGGTGGGTCGTAAATAAGAATACGTACAACTGAATCCGGATGTGGCCAATCAATCACAAAAACCTGTCCAGTTGTGGGGTTAACCCTCACAGACTTCGGTCTGCATAAATACTTGTTCGTTGGGATAAGTGATGGGTCATTTTCGGATCCGATGCACGCATCATATCGTTTCTGGTCGAATGTATCCTGTCCGAGAACGAGGTTTGCTGAAGTACTGTTGGTAGCAAATCGAAGAACACGGTTATTTCCTCCATCGACAACCCACAATGTTGTTCCATCAGGGTCGACGTCAACACTGGTGCCAGAAAAGTCGCCTGATCCGAAAAACGGTTGACTACATAGCGTACTTGCATTTATGGTACTTTGACCCTGGTTACACAATCGTTCGGTAAAATTCTTTTGTCCCCAGACTTTATCTGCCTTCGTATCTTTCGTAAACGGATCCTCATACATGAGTGCTCGATGATTATATTTATCATATATATACAGGTTGTGATTTTTATCAACAGCCATAGATGTGGGATCCTGGGATTCTCCTGGACTAAGAGTGAGAGGATACGGCTGGCTGCAGAAGCTTGCTGCCGAAGCAGGCATAGTTTGGGTGTTGTCAAAGTTGCATGCAGAATGAAATTCATCAGCCTGCCCAATAACGATATCTGCTTTTTTATTATTATTTACAACACAAGTTGAAGATATGCAATCGGAGTCGCTCGTACAGACCTTGGTTGAGTTATTCTTACACGTACCGATAGATGAAAAACCAAGAATTCTGCTGTTTCCACTATCATAGGCGTATACTTTGTTCGGTGTGGTGCCACGATCAACAGTAATTCCCTGAGGATAAAACGTTCTATATCCGACAACTTGATTTACAGCGGTTTGAGTACCATCAATTTGGCCGAAGATTTTATTGGAAACCCAACTGTTATACAACGCGGTTACTTCTGAGTTTTTTTTCTCTAATACTGCTTGAGTGAGACAATTCTCGCCTATTCCGGTCGGCCTGCATGAATTATTTCTTGTTAAGATAATTCGGTCAAGTACGACATCCTTATATTGACCGCGTATTTTGAGCGTATGAATACCAGACTGGGTTGTGGTAATTACAATCGGTGCATAATATCCGTTATAGGAGATCCACTGAAACGTAAGTCTTTTTGGTAGGGGATCATAACCGATAGGGGTTTTACCCAAGAGACACCGACCATCTGGACTATCAACCTGGAAGAAAAAATTAGTCTTATTATTTGAGTTTGGTTTTACTCGGAAATGGAGATAGTATGTGCCGGCAGAGAGATCTTTGGTAAGGCTTATCACGTTTTGTGTATCTTTTATTTGTTCACAGCTAGATGAAGAAGTAAATGGGGACCGCGTTGTTTCGTTTTCAAATGAAACAGCTCCATTTCCTGCAGCTTCGGAATTGGTTATTTTTCTTGCAGGAGCTAACAGTACGCCATCTTCAGCTTCTATCACCACAGATTCTTCTGCTGCCTGACTTTTGTGATAGGTGGGTGAGAATGATAAAAGAATCAAAAGAGGAATGAGGAGTAGAGTAAAAAATAGAATAATATATGATGCTTTATGAGAAAATAAATTTCTCAATATCGGGAACCTGGATAGAAAAGGAATATCCGTTGTCTTCGTTATAAAAATACTCATATATCGTTACAATTTACTTTTCTGAATCTATATCCGATGTTTCTGGAAGTGAAAAGTTCGTATTTTTTGCTGGTGAGACGATTTCGATATCGTCAAAATACGTTTCGGATTCAAGTCCTTTATATTTAATACGCACCTCAAGCTTCACTGTATCCTTTTCTATCTTATATGTTGCTTGTTTCTTCTGCCAGTTATGTTTTGTTAGATCAAAGTAAATGGGGTAGGAAAGCGTAGAACCATCTTTATGTGTGGCAAAAACCGCCGCTTTTACAATAACGCGTGGTTTGATAGTTTCCTTGCTAGATACGCTTGCAGGTAGCTTATTCCACCCCGATAGCGTAAATGTTGTACCTTTTTTCACAAGTTGAGTTGTCACAACCTGATTGAGCACTTTTGAATCTGCACTCGAGTTTACAACAGCACTCATCATGAAGGATCTCTTTCCATTATGTTCATAGTTTGTAGTTGTTCCATCCTCCCTGGTTAACCGAATTGGAGTCCAACTGGAAGGGATTCCTGTTGTACTATTTATGGTTTCAAATGAGTTGTTTAAAACATCCAGAGGAATGGGTGTAGGTGTAGGCGAAGGTCTAATCGTAGGTGAAGGTTTAATTGTAGGAGAGGGTTTGATAGTAGGTGTAGGACTCAAAACTTTGGTCGGTGTTGGGGTTATCACTGCCGTAGGAGTCATAGATATGATAGGAATGGTTGGAGTAACAGTCGAGTTCCCTAAGCTTTGATAAAAAAGCGTACGTTGCCAATTATGATCAAGAATCACAAGATTATTGGCATTGTCAAAATCAGCATCTGAAGCTTGTAGAAAATTGGCAGGAATAACCTCGGAGTAGGGAACTGTGCAGCCGTTTGTATCTGTACACAAAGGAACTGGATTGGAATACCAAAACACTCTATGATTATATCCGTTATAAAATGCATCAGTTACCATAATCATTTCATTTTTACTATTAAACGCAACAGATATGGGAGTTGTGGGTGAATTCAATAAGCTTTTGGAAGTGAAATTGGGTTGCGCATAAACCCGTTTTGGAACCTTCACTCCATTTGCGAAAAAGTTAACTGTAGGATCGGGAATAAGAGTGGAGGCATCATACTCTACAACACGGTTGTTGCTGCATTGCCATCCTTCGTGGTTGGCATCGGC
>CAZYQZ010000076.1:0-6404 GCA_964649915.1 uncultured Gammaproteobacteria bacterium
ATGTAAAGACGACCCTTTTCCCATCAGCGGAAAGGTGTGGCTCAGATGAATATTGATTCAGTGCGAGTGAGGGAATAGGTGATAGTTTTCCATCAAGTGATAGCGTAAACATTCCTCGGTTTTTACCATTTCTATTGACACTGTATGAGTCCAAATAGAGAAGTTTTGTGTAATCTGAATAAAATAAGGGATATTTCGTCTGGTCAGAAAATGCTTCTGAGAGGAGCGCCTTTTTGTTCGATGGATTTGCAAGTGAGACGTACGTAATCTGTGATGTTCCAGTCTCTACTGCGCCAATTGTCTGCTCCCAGTAGATTATGCCATCAGGCTTATATGCGCTTGGTATAAGCATAAATGATTCTATTCCGAAGCCGTCACTTGGAGTTATGATTTTTTCTGATTTCTTCTCTTTTGCGTGAAAAATATAAATTCCATCTCCCCGGTCAAGAAACGCAGGATTTCCTACATAGTAATATGTGTTTTCATCGACAGGGGTAATCTGCTTTGCAAGATCAGTGAGTGTCCCTTTCAAGCTCACGTTTGTGCCATCTGTATTCGCCCTATAAAGTTCTATATTTGGTGGAGTATCGTTATCTTTTTGAATACTTTTTGCAAAAAATATATGTTGTTGTTCTTTGGGTATTACCGCGTGTGTTCCTGAAGATGACTTCAGGGGAGCTCCGGTCGTCTTAGAAGACTGTGAGTTGTTTTGCTGTGTCGTTGATGGTGGTTGTGAGGGAGAGCCCATGGTAATAAAAAGAAGGAGTAGAATAAAGACGACAATCCCTACCACGAGAATTAGCTTCTTGTGATTCATGATAAACGTCTGGTACTGCGTCACCTTCTCGGCGGTAAAAAGTCTGTCGGGCATGTGAGTTCATCATAAAAGAATACGCGTATATTTACAATATTAAGCGTCAAGGTAAGTTGACGCTTTTTTTGTGGGAAAATTCGGTATACCCATGAAAATTTTCTGATGAAGATGTAGGCACTTAAAATTCTTGACAGAATTTTCAGTGCAAAAATCCTGAGGAAATTTTAGCCCACAGAAATCCTGACGAATTTCCGGGGCAAAAATCCTGATGGATTTTTGAGCCGCCGGCGGGGAATCCCTGCCTGCCGGCAGGCAGGGGACACATGAAAAATCGTAATTACGATTTTTCAGTGTAAACCCACGATCTCTGTGAGAGTTTGTATTACTTACTTTATGAGCCGGGGATGGGAATCGGACCCATGATCTAGTCATTACCAATGACTCGCTCTACCACTGAGCCACCCCGGCGTAATTATTAAATATTAATACAAACTCTATGACTTGCTTTTACACTGGAAAATTGCATCAGCAATTTTTCATGTGCTACCATAAACCACAGCGGCATACTCATGTCGGAAACAAAATATTCAATTATTCTACTAGAAAGGTGGGAGGGTTACAATGTTTTCTCTGGATTACTTGTGGACAATCACTTTGTAGCGCTTGGTAACAACCAAACCATTTTTAAGGGTAAAGTTGATGACCAGACGCGCATCTTTTACGTTTTCGTGGTACCGGCATGCTCCATGGGAACATGTGCCGAAGAGGAGTTCTCGACCATCAGTTGGTGTACTTGGGGCAAATGATCCGATGATCCCTTGAGATTGGTTAGACCCAAAATATGATAGGACATACGATACCTTCGAAATATTTCCAAGATTAAAAAAATTAACATTTAATCCCAGCTTCGACGGAAAAAGGGAAACGCGAGAGTATGACCCGCTTGTAGCTGCTCCACCAGATGTACCTGCACTGGTTGCTGGTTTTACATATTTTTTCGCAGCATACGCATGACCTGTGGATACCACCACGAGTAAGGCGATTATCAAGAAAAACATGCTCGCTTTCATATCTTTACATTACTGATCTTTTATGGCATTGTCAAATCAAGAAAGGAAAAGTGAAATGAAAAAAAAGGTTGTTATTCTTGGAATAATAGGTGTCATAGTTGTTGGTATAGTAGTAGGATGCGTAGTCATTTCCTCTAGAAAGAATTCACAGATGAAACAAGCGTCGTCTTCAACAGACATGGTAAAAGTAGAAACTACCCTATACCAGGATCCTCAACTGGGATTCACATTTTCCTATCCAACCAGTCTTACACTCAACCCCCACGAGGAAGATCAGGAGAATTATACTCATGCACAGTTTTCTAAAGGGCAAACAGATGGTGGAGTGATTGTATGGGTGAAAGATACGAAGTATACCACCCTTGAGGCGTGGCAAAAGGGGGATAAAGAGCTGGCCACATCAAGCGCTATTGACACAACTCTGGCGAGTCTCCCTGCGAAAAAAATAGTGACTGCGGACAAGTTGTATGTCGCTGCAATCGATAATAGTCTGTTATACCTCGTCGAGCTTGATGGAAAGGATCCAGTTCTACAAAGCGCATTCACAACAATGGTTGAGAGTTTTCGATTCTCATCAGGAGTGCGAATAAGCCAAATAGCGGCTCAGCCGATACTTCTTCTGGAAATACTATGAGTTAAGGAGATGATAGTAGTACCGATGATATTGGGGATAGTGGAGCCGGAGATGAGGAAGTTGTGGAGTAAGAATGCGTACTTTGTAATTTTCCAATGTCAGGATCCTTTTCGCTTTCATGCACATTATATAGTGGTAGCCGTAAATATAGTTTGCTGAAAAATTCTTGAAATACTCTTGAAATACTCTTGACAGTGGTTGGGAGAACTGATTTACTAAACTATAGTATCGGATATTCATTTTTATGGATCAACCATCTTCACAAAACCAAATTAAGGATACTCAGGCACAAAAAGTTCAGAAAAAGATCAACTACCTTGCACGTCTCTACCATCGCAAACATAATCTTTCAGCATTCAATCTCATCGTTATCGTTGGTATAACTCTTTTAACCTCATTTTATGCAGGAGCCCAGACAATGGGTGTTTTTCAAACTGCCTCGAATGCAGTGTTTAGGACTCAAAAAGGTCCTCAAATGAAAGTCTTAGACACAGAAATGTGTTACACATTAGACGCTTGTGTTAGTGGAAATCAAGCAAACTGTACAGGTACTACAGTAGCTTTAGGATCCTGTAGTACGCACTATAAAACTGAGCAAGCCTGTGAAACTGCAAACCAGGCTCGTTGCGCAAATAATAATCAGTGTCCCTCAACATGTAGGTCCGGAGATAAAATACAGTGTGATCGCACATATAAAGTAGGTGAGACGCAAGTGTATTGCTCAGATGTGTGTAGCGGAGAATGTGCTGCAGGTGGTAAGCCAATATACAATTGTGCACAGTTTAATGGGTGTGGAAGTCAACCCACATGTGAAGAAGTAAAAAGTGACAAACCATGTAGCGATGCCGGATTATATAGTTCCTTTTCTTCTTGTGTAAGTAATAATTCAAAACTTGATCCCGGTGGAGCATTGATATGTTCGGAGAATCCTGATCCAGATACAGGGAGTGTCTGTGGTAATACTCCACAAGACCAACCTAATTGTAAGGAATGGGAATGTAATTTGACCACTAAGCAGTGGAATTGCACAGTGAGTGATTCTACTGTGGTGAATTGCCAAAGCGGATGTAATAAGACGGTTGGTGATGGGAAATTTTGTATCGGAGGCTGTACGGATTGTAGTTGGTGTACGAATCCTGATGACAAGAATAAAGATGGAGAAGTAAATTGTAAGGCAGGGTGTACGAAAGGATTTGGTGACGGAGCTTATTGTATCGGAGGCTGTTCGGATTGTAGTTGGTGTCCGTTACCGACAGCGACTCCAAAGCCAGCTCAAAACCCGAAAACACAAAGAGATTGTCAGGATTTGTCAGATTGTCAATCCTACTACTTTTGCAAAAGTAACGGATTTTGTACTAAACCAGAAGAGCCCAAATCGAAAGCCGAGTGTGAAGCGCTAGGATCCACTTGTAACAAGTGGGCAGCCTGTGCATTGAAGGGTTGGTGTAATGGAATAGGAGCTCCTAGTCCAACCACAAAGCCAGAGGCAACAGCAGTCCCTGGACCCGTCGGACCGCATGTTCAGAATCCAGTCAATTGTTCCACAGGTAAATCGTGCACTGAAGATTATCCAGAGAGTTGCACGGCAGCGGATGGTAGTGCTGGTACGAAATGGTGTCATAAAAAGGGGACGTGTACGACTAATGGTGGTGGAGAAGCATGTTCATTTGGAGCAGGGTCTTACTGTGAATCGTGCGTATCTAATGGTGGAGGAAATACGGGTGGTGGGAATACTGGTGGAGGAAATACGGGTGGTGGGAATAATAACCAGTGTAATAGTTCACATGAACCAGGTTCATGTTCAGGAGCAGGAGATTGTTGTTCAGGTATGGGTTGTAACGGAACATGTTGCGGACATTGTTCAAAATAAAATATGAAAAATAAAATTTATATTGTCGTATTAGTCTTACTTGTCCTTGCGGGTACTGCACTTTATTTGCTCAAGTCAGAAAGCGAATCTTTAAAAAAGACTGTTACTCCAGTGTTACCCACAGGGTCTCCAAATACGGGAAGTCAGCTTTTTTCGAGCGATAATCTAGGGTTTTCTTTTATGTATCCGAAAAATTATTCTCTAAAAGATGTAACGAAACCAAATACAGGGAAGTTACTTTCCTTGGTGTTGTCTTCAAACTCGAGTACTTCTTCCGAAAGTATTATAGTGTTTGTCTTTCCATTGAAAAATAAATTTGTATTGAAAGACTGGGTGAATACGTATGTAACAACATCTGATAGTTCCACATTAAAAGCGAAAAATGAGTATGTTATCGATCAAGCAAATGGAATATCATATAAGTCTATTGGTGTAAACGAAGCTGCTACTTTCACTCAGGGAAATGCTTCATCCAGCGAAGCACTAAAGGTAACGCTTTTCTTAACTAAAACGTCTGTAATATATGTTGGACAACAAGTAAATGCAATTGGTTCTGATTACAATCTCGTCACTACTTCAGTTTCGTACAAATAAACCATTTTGAAGCTCCGCAATCTTCATCTTGTTTGATACAGATATAGTATTTTTATCCATTGACTTGAATGTTTTTTTTTGGGAAACTGGGTATATAAAGACATGTCTTTTATAAGAAAAGTAGCCGGGATTATTCTTGGCGCTCTCATCATTTTGGTCTTCTTAAAGACCTCTACATATGCTCTCGTTAGCGCTACCAGCGTCCAAAAAAAACCTAATCGAGCAAAAGCTCCGAAGAAAATAATAGTCAAGACAAAGCCCTCCACATCTCGTACTCTAGCGGTCCAATCTCTTGGCCAGTCATTTCGTGGGCTGGCTGAAGGTACGTTTACGGGAACGTATGCAGCGGGAGCCAATCAATATGTTTATTCTGTAACCGATGTGAAGAATGCGCTTTCTGCAGCTCGGGCAAACTCCAATGTAGAATCTGCGCGCGTGGACCCAATCATTGTTACTGACAAGATTTCTAATGATGAGTTTTTTAGTAGTCAGTGGGCACTTATAAAGATGAAAGTTGCGGGGACGAATAATTCCACGGCATGGGATGAGATTCCGGATCTCTCTACGAGCACGAATGCGATCAAAGTTGCGATCCTTGATACTGGTGTTGACAAAACTCATCCTGATTTAGCTGCAAAATTTACTAGTGGGAGTGATTGGGTGGACTGTACAGCCGATCCATGTCGAAATAACTCATCATCTGACAATTTTGGGCACGGTACTCATGTTGCAGGAATCGTAGGGGCAGTTACTGATAACGCAAAGGGTATCGCTGGAGTGGGATATAACGTGAAGCTTATGTCTGTACGTGTCTTAAATAATGAGGGATTTGGTACGCTTTCAGATGCGCTTAGAGCTATACGCTATGCTGCGGATAACGGAGCACGAATCATTAATATGAGTTGGGGATCTACAGAACAGGAGATGACTTCAGAGGATAGAAATGATCTTCAAGGGGCGATTGATTATGCGTACGGCAAGGGAGCCGTACTTATTGCTGCTGCTGGCAATTGTGGAATGTCACCAGGGTGTGATATTTCCGATCCAGCAGTTCCTACACCCACGTATGTGCTCAACCCGAAAGTATATCCAGCCGCCTCCAATCATATTTTATCCGTTGCTGCGCTCAAGAGAGATAATACAATTGCTCCATATTCGGAAAATGGAAATTGGATTGGAATAGCTGCTCCCGGTGGATATTTTAATTGTCCCAGTACCACTACTAACTGCACGCAAGCTGTAGACGGGATTCTATCTACTTATCCTGCCGCGCTTATCCCTACAGGACCTGCGGCGTCTCCATACGCATACTTAATTGGTACTTCCATGGCCGCACCAAACGTATCGGGTGTAGCTGCGCTTATATTGGCCGCCAAACCTACATTAACGAATGAACAAGTAGTGACATATCTGAAAAGTTTT
>CAZYQZ010000077.1:0-1478 GCA_964649915.1 uncultured Gammaproteobacteria bacterium
AAATTGCTGGAGAAATGCATACTTATACAAACTTTAAGGCCACGATGGGCAAAGGAATCAGTGGAGAATGTTTAGTGTGTGTAGATAAGCATCACTGCATAGGAACACTTCGGTTTGTTATGGAAGAACATGATGTTGATCAAAGAGTTGTCAAAATCGTTGAGGAATTTGAAAAGGAAGGTAAAACAGCAATCGTTGTTTGTGATGATAAAAAAGTCAAAGGAGTGATCGGCGTGATTGATGCCATTCGACCGGAAAGCAAATTAATGATCAAAGAACTTCATCAGCTCAAAGTGAAAACAGCCATGCTGACAGGAGACAATGAATCTGCTGCTAAATATGTTGCTAAGGAAATTGGTATAGATGAAATTCATGCCAAATTACTGCCTGATGAGAAGGTCATTCATTTGTCGGGTTTGGTCCAGAAGTATAAAGATGTTGCAATGGTAGGTGATGGTGTAAATGATGCTCCAGCACTCTCTGTAGCTACTGTGGGGATTGCAATGGGCGCCATAGGGTCTGAAGTAGCGGTTGAAAATGCAAATGTTGCACTAATGAATAGTAATATGGCACTAATTCCATTTTTAGTTCGCCTGGGTCGGACTGCTAACCAAACTATTCGCACGAATATCGGAGCTGCAATAGGGATAAAAATACTATTTTTAACGCTAGCGATGTTTGGCAAAAGCACCCTTGCACTCGCCATATTCGCTGACGTAGGTATGACCGTTGCTGTAGTGATTAATTCACTACGATTATTTAGCTTTGAGAATACAAAAGCATGAAACAGACACCAATTGATATCAATACCATGCGGCATGATTTCGCTATATTAGAAAAGGGCGAAATATATTTTGATAATGCCTGTCAGACACTGCGCCCTAAACAGGTCGTCGAGACAATTTCCGAATATTATAATGAGTATCCTGCATGTGGCGGCAGAAGCATGCACCACCTCGCCGCAAAAGTGACTCAGAAGTGTGAAGAAGCACGTTCAATTGTAGCTACATTTTTACACGCTAAGAGGAAAGAAGAGATAGTATTTACCCGAAACACTACGGAGGGAATTAACTTAGTTGCTCATTCACTCGGGCTTACAGAGGGCGATGTCGTAATTACCTCAGACAAGGAGCACAATTCCAATCTAATTCCCTGGCAGGTTTTGAAAGAAAAACTTAAGATTAAACACAGCATTGTTTCATCTAAAGCGGATAATACGTTTGATCTTGAGGCCTTTAAACTCGCCCTGCAAGACGGGGTTAAGCTCGTATCACTCGGGTTTACATCGAATCTTGATGGAGTCTCCGTCCCTGTCAAAGAAATTATTACATTAACGCACAAGGCAGGCGGGTTAGTACTTCTCGATGGCGCACAAGCAATTCCGCACCACCCCGTTGATGTCCAAGACCTAGATGTAGACTTTCTGGCCTTTTCCGGGCACAAAATGTTAGGGCCATCAGGAATCGGGGTACTCTACG
>CAZYQZ010000077.1:1488-6382 GCA_964649915.1 uncultured Gammaproteobacteria bacterium
GCCTTTTATGGTTGGTGGTGACACGGTTTCAAGCTCAACCTATGACTCACAGGTATTTCTACCTCCACCCGAAAAATTTGAGGCAGGGCTACAAGATTACGCCGGCATTATCGGACTTGGGGAGGCCATCAAATATATAAATACGATAGGTTTTGACTTTATTGTAAAGCAGGAACATCAGCTGAACAAATATATCAGCGAGGAGATCAAAAATATCAACGGACTCACTCTCATAGGACCAGAGGATTCAGGTCAGCGGGCTGGAATAATTTCGTTCTATTTTCCGAAGTATGATCATCATCAAATCGCCTTAATGCTCGATGAAACAGCAAAAATTATGGTCCGCTCAGGACAACACTGTGTTCATTCGTGGTTTCATGCCCGCAACATACCCGGGTCAGTACGGGCATCTGTATATTTCTATAATACGCTGCAAGAAGCTGAAATTTTTGTCCGAGAATTAAAAAAAGTAGTAAGCATTTTATAATCATATGTTTTGCATTATCGCCTTTATCGTTCTTTCCATAATAGGCATTTTTAATGTTTCTTATCGTCAACTTGCCAAGGAAGCATATGACTGTGTATTCCGCCGTCTGACATTCCGTCCCTGCAACACTGGCTTTAAGGAAAAAATGCAGGCAAAACTCGTCGGCAAACTGTTGACTAAGTCAGTAGTTGCTGCACGATTCTTAAACAAACATTTTGAACTATTAGCCTGGATTCTCTTTATCACGACCGTTGCTAGTATTTTTTGGACAGGCAAAGGTCTCTTTAATTTCTATATGTATGGAAGCTGCAACGGGCTCAATAAATCTGGCTTTTGTGCACTAGATCCAAAAGGAGAAAATAACAAAGTTTCTCAAACTGGTGGGAGTTGCGGAACGGGTGAAGGCGATGAGAGCAAAGTTACCTTAAATGGAGTCAATCTTTCACTTTTTCCGGTGCAAAATACAGGTTCAAAAGATGAGGTCGTTCTAATTGGCTGCTATAGCTGTGACTATACCAGGAAAGCCTATCCTCTTGTGAAGCAATTAATAAGTGAAAATAAAGTTAATTACACATTTGCCCATTATCCGGTCAAAGAAGAAACGCTGTACCTGCTTCCTATTGGGTACTGCGCTTATAAACAGGATCCTGATAAATTCTGGCAGTTAAATGACAAGCTTTTCGCAAGTGAGAAAAGTGACATAGCAAAGAAAGAATTTGTAGATACCCTTCTCAAAGACATTGGATACAATGTAGAGGCGATCAATACATGCAGTACCTCTCCCGAAACAAACTCTGCGGTCGTTGAAAGGCGAATTCAACTTGAAAAAACCAATATTTACGGCACGCCACTGATATTTATCAATGGCAAAGGATTAGTTGGACCAAAACCGTACCGTGTTTATGAGCGGATACTTAAAGGCTGGAGATTTTGGTAAATATGATAGTCATCAAGGAAGAAACTATTATTCATGCCAGTGCTCAACGTGTTTTCTACTTTCTCACTCACATTGACGCGCTCTATAAAATTTGGCATCCCAAAGACCATGTTTTTTGTCATTCAATTTATAAAAAATTGAATGATCGTGGATGTATATTTCATTTTCTGGAAACAATTGGTGGCTTTCCACTATATCTAATCATTATGGTTTCAAAAATAGAGAAGAACAAATATATAGAATACAAATCAATATTTCCTTTCTCATTATTCAGCTTAGGAATGGGATATTTTTCCATAGAGACTATTACGCAAAATACATCCAAACTTACAGCATACGTTGAATATGGCAACAACGTTCGGTTATTAGACAAAATTATTTATTTTTTTGTAAAGCCTATTTTGGTAAGAAACCACATACGAGAAGAGGGTGAGAATATTAAGAAGTATTTGGAAAGCCAATCTAAACCCTAAATAGTGAAATTGCATCAACCCATTGACTTTATATCTGGTTAGGATAATAATTCCCTCAAGTTTGCAAAGAGCTGCCCCTCCGATAGGGGCTTTTTTGTAGCTAGACCTGCCTAAAGTTATAAATTATTGATTTATATGGAGGTAGGCTATGAATAAAAAAATAATTGTTACATCTTCTCTCGCCATCACGGCACTAATCTTTGCGTCACCCGTCTTAGCTGCTTCAGCTGACGTAACTAAAATCGAAACCTTCATCAAAAGTATTATCCAAATCTTAGTTACGCTTGCCGGGCTTATCTCTGCTGGATTCTTTGTCTGGGGTGGTGTTAGTTATATAACAAGTTCGGGCAACCCAGTTGCATTGGATCAAGCAAAAAATACCATTAAATATTCAGCCATTGGTTTAGCCGTAGTACTTGGTGCGTTTGTGTTGACTAATATCATCTCTGATTTAGCCACTGGAGCATTTGGAGCTGCGCAGTAGTTCCAAAATTGGATTATGAAAAACTATGAAATTATTGAGTCTGGCACTAACTACCATACTTACATCACTCTTCTATCCTTCTGTGGCGTATGCAGCAAGTAGCGCACCATCAGAGGTAACATCCTTCACGGGTGACGCTCTCACTCTCATAACGATCATCTCGGCCGCATCAGCGGTCTTTTTTTTAATCCGCGGTGGCTATATCTACATTACTTCAAGTGGAAAGCCAGACGCGCTTGAAGAAGCCAAGAAAACGATTCGCAACTCTCTGCTTGGTCTTGTTATCGTTCTGGCTTCAAGTGGACTTGTTTCACTTTTGTCTGCTGCACTCGTTGGGGAAACGGGAAGTACAAATATTACAAGCTTGCCTATAACTCAGATTGAGAGTGTGGCACCAAGTGATGGACTTACTCAGGTACTTATCGATGCGGTTAACGGCTTCATTCAAAACATTGTCGAGAGTTCCACCAAGCCAATTGTAGATGGGATTATGACTTTCTTAGGGTCAACCCCGTCACTCCTGGCTAATGCCTCGATTGTGAAATTTTGGCTAATCATGCTTGGGATAGTAGATTCGCTTTTTGTCCTTGTTGTGGCGCTGCTTGGCCTCCAATTCATGAGCGCTTCTACTTTTGGATTTGATGAGATTGAATTTAAACATCTCCTGCCTAGAATCGGTCTAGCGTTTCTTGGGGCTAACGTGTCACTTTTCTTAGCTGACTATGCCATCCAAGCGAGTAATGCTTTGGTTGCTGGTGTTATCTCAGCCACAGGTGGCTTAAATCACGCTTGGATTACTAATGCGATTACTATCTCAAGTTTAACCAATGGCACTGCTCCATTTATTATCCTAATCTTTCTCCTTATTTTTCTGATCGTATCCATCGTGCTGCTGCTCATGTACATCAGTCGTTTGATAGTTATCGTACTTGGTGCTGTCCTTTCACCCTTTATCTTTCTTCTATGGACTCTTCCTAAAACCGCTGACTTTGCTGAGATGGCAGTGAAAGGCTATTTTGTTTCAGTGTTTACCATCTTTATCCATGTAGTGACAATTCAACTAGCAGGGACATTTTTATCCCTGCCTGAGCAAACTAATAACTCGCTCATCTCAATCGCCGTAGCTATTGGGTTACTCTTAACTCTCTTGAAAATTCCATCATTCATGATGCAACTTATTTTATTTTCTCGAAGTGTTGGAGCAGTTCGACATATGGGGAGTCAAATTACCAATGTGTTAAGTACCGACTCAAGCTCAAACGTGTCGTACAAAGGTGCAAAGTCAGCCAAATTGCCTAGAAGGAGTGCCAACCTATGAGAACCACAATAATCCCTGCTCAAATCACAACTGTTGAAGATAAAGTGGCGGGGTCTCTCAATATGACTCAGGTATTAATCCTTATGACGCCAATTCTTTGGACTGCCATCGTCTACATCCTACTTATGCCCAGCATGAAGCTCACATCGTATAAGCTCGTGCTCATTATTATCTCTACAACTATCTCCGGTATTTTGGCGCTACGAATTAAAGACAAAATAGTGGCGGAGTGGCTCGGAGTACTCCTGAAATACCGACTACGACCAAAATACTGGTTGTATAACAAAAATGACATAACCAATCGAACTCTCGATATTCCTGACATTTCAGATATTGCACTAGTTCCAAGGATTTCATCAAAGAAAGTAGCTAACAAACAAAAGACTGAGATTAATATTGCTGATTTGGTCAGATTCGAGCAACTGATCGATTCTGGCAAAGTCGCAGTTTCCTATTCTTTAAAGAAGTAAAACTATGAGCATATTTAGCAAATCAAAAAAATCTAGTAGTCGAGGGCAAATCCAGATTAAAGAAGTTGTGGATAACATTCTCGTTCTTCCAAATAACGAATACCGCCAGATTTTAGAAACTTCTTCAGTCAACTTTGAGCTCAAGAGTGAAGAAGAACAGGATGTGATTATCGACAGTTTCCAAAACTTCTTAAACTCACTTCCCTGTGAAATCCAAATATTAGTTAGAGTCCGAGAAGTCGATATTGACCGGTATGTCGAAGATATTGCTAAGACTAAGAATAAAGAAACTATTCCTGCCTACAAAAAACAAATCGAGGGTTACTGCGCTTTTGTTAAAAAACTCGTCTCTGGCAACAAGATCCTTTCCCGTCGTTTCTATATTGTCATTCCCTACAAACATACTGAGCGTCATCAGGACATGAAGCTCATCAAAGAACACTTAAATCTTGAGAATGACATCATCATTAAAGGCTTGGAACGAATGCAGATGAAAGCGCGAAGTATATCAGGTCTTGAAATTCTTAATTTATTTTATGGCTTCTACAACCCAGAAAACCTGAAAACACAGGCGATAACTAGGGAAACAGTCGAAGCAATACTGAAAAACAACTATGTTTAATCTAAAGAAAAAAATCACTAGTCTCAAACCAATTAAAGCTTGGCAAAAGAAGCGCAAGCTTAAAGCCATGACAAATCAGGCGGTTAAAATCGCTTTTGGTACT
>CAZYQZ010000078.1:0-6332 GCA_964649915.1 uncultured Gammaproteobacteria bacterium
GCGCCCATCGCCATAGGTTCGATTTCAGGCAGACCGAAGCTCGGGACGACTGTGACCGCGAGGCCGCCCGGCGTCAGGAAGGCGCGGCTGATGGCCGCGATCATCTCCTCAGATCCGTTGCCGCACACGATAAGGCCGGGGTCGAAACCGAGGTATTTGCCGAGCGCGGCACGCAGCTCGCGCGCTGCCGGGTCCGCATAGCGCCACGGTTCGAATGCACTGGACGCCAGCGCCGCCATCACTTTCGGCGAACAGCCAAACGGATTCTCATTGCTGGCCAGACGGGCGATGAAATCGTGGCCGCTGACCTCGCGGGCGACAGCGACGGGAAGGCCGGCATTGTAGGATGGCAACGCGGCAACATGCGGATTGAACGCAGGGCCCGTGTGGGTCTGCGCGGCGCTCTTGGCTGTCATGTGGTTACTCGCTTAGAGGTCGAGGACGACGGAGGTTTTTGGTGTCGTGCAGCATAGCAGCACAACGCCGGGATCGGGCAAATACAATGGATCTTCGACGTAGGTCACCTCGCCTTCCAGCAAGGCTGTTGCGCATGTGCCGCATACGCCGGCACCGCAGCTGAAAGGGGCGTCGACACCGTTCTCTTCCGCGAATGTGAGCAAGGAATCGGCCTCGGTCCAGGCCGCGGTCCGGCCCGAGGTCTTGAAGGTTACCGTGATCGTCATTCGGCGGCGGCGAGCGTGGGTTTCTCGGCCGCGATCATCTGCGCCAGGCGCTTGCGGAAGTGCAAGGGACCCTTGTCGATCTTGAGATCGATGTTGTCGCTTTTCTTGTTGTTCATGCCGCGATGAACGGCCTGCACAATCGCCTTGTCTTCCTCGAACGCGGTGCGGACACTTGTCGCGAACGCCGCGGAGACCGCCTGATCGTTCGGTGCGAAGTTACGCATCTGGAACCAGTAATATCGCGTCGTGTTCTCGTTGATCGGCGTCAGGAAGTTATAGCTGTCCATCAGGAACACGTCCTTATGGAGCGGTTTGTCGTCGCCGCCGGTCCCGGCCGGCACGAAAATCGCTTTGATGATGGCATGGCTTGGATAGCGTACTTCGTAGTGCTGCTTACGATCGCAGTTGCCGGGAAACTTTAGATACGGTTGATAGAAAGGGGCCGGCTCCGTATTGCGCATCCAGCGTGACACGATGACGCCGTTGTCGGCGATGGTCGTATCCGGGACGTCTTCGGCGCAAGCCGCGTTGCCGAACGATGTCTGGTGCACCCAGGCGACATGAGAAGGGTCCAGAAGATTGTCGGTCATGTAGAGGTAGTTGGCCTCGACCGACATCGCGTCGCCGCGATTAAGCCCCCAATCGGGATCGCCCCAGTGCGCAACGTCCATGATCTTGGAAGGATCGGCTTTCGACGCTTCACCCATCCAGATCCAGATCAGGCCGTAGCGTTCTTCCACCGGGTACGAATGTACGCAGGCGGCTTTGGGGATGCGTTGGCCGCCTGGCGCGCGTGTGCAGGCGCCTTGTTGATTGAACGTGAGGCCGTGATAACCGCACTCCACTTCGTCGCCTTTGAGGCGTCCCATGGACAAGGGCAGCTTGCGGTGCGGGCAGGCGTTCTCGAGCGCAACGGCTTTGCCCGCGCTGTCGCGGTACATCACGATGCTCTCGTTCAAAATCGTAACCGCCGTCAGCGCATGGCCGATTTCGTTATCCCACGCGGCCACGTACCAGGCGTTTTTCAAGAATGCGGGCGATTCTGTCCCGTGCTCAGTGCGCGTCATCGTTGGTTACAGTCATCTCGCGGTTAGCCCCAGGGAGGATCGAGCGCCGCTTCATGGCGGCGTCTTGTTGATGCGCATAATTGTCGGAGACGAGACCCACCCGACAAGGCGCGTTGGCGTACGATATTATTTAGGAAAACTAACGTGAAAAAAGCGCCAAAACCCGCCGTTTTCGTGCTTTTCCAGAAAATCGGGCGATCAAAGCCACCCGTATTTCTTCAACGAGGCCTAATTGTAATTACATAAAGGGTCGACAAAGCCTCGGCGCGGAAGGTCATTGGACCGCCCGGCGAAGCACCCACAGCGGTATCGAGCGCTTTTAGAGTTTCTCCATCGGGAAGCGTCACCGCACCCGTATGGCAGAACAGGATCAGCGTTCCCTGCGCGGGTGTGACCGTCTTCTCGCCCATCACCGACAGGCGCCGCACTTCGTGGGTAAAACCCGCGCGGCGGGTCATCACATTGAGGTCCGTCACAGGGCCGCGCAGCACCGCCCCGTGTGTGGCCGCGTCGCCCGAGAAGCTGTGCGGCGGCGACATCTCCATAAGATCGACCGTCGTGCCGCCGATGGCCAGGCGCAGCGTCCCCGACAGCACGGACAAAGTCCGGTCAATTCCCGGAAAGGACGAGAAGGGGCCGTCGCTCGCCACCGTCGCCATGGACAGACGCCAGTCCATGGACGCGAAGTCGGCGGCGGGCGGCGAGACCGCGATCTCGATGGTCTCACCGCCGCCGTTCTTCCACGGCATGCGCTTGTAGTCGGAGGACCGAAGCAACTGCATCGTAGCGGCGTTACTTCGCGAGGCTCGGCAGATCGAGGCCCTTCTCGCGCGCGCAGTCGATCGCGATTTCATAACCGGCGTCGGCGTGACGCATCACGCCGGTGGCGGGGTCGTTCCACAGCACGCGTTCAATGCGGCGCGCGGCGTCTTCCGTGCCGTCGCAGCAGATGACCATGCCGGAGTGCTGCGAGAAACCCATGCCCACGCCGCCGCCGTGATGCAGCGATACCCACGTCGCGCCCGAGGCGGTGTTGAGCAGCGCGTTCAGTAGAGGCCAATCGGACACGGCGTCGGAGCCGTCCTTCATCGCCTCGGTTTCGCGGTTCGGCGAGGACACCGAGCCGGAATCGAGGTGATCGCGGCCGATGACGATCGGGGCCTTGAGTTCACCCTTTTTGACCATTTCGTTGAACGCGAGGCCCAGACGATGACGCTCGCCGAGACCTACCCAGCAGATGCGCGCCGGCAGGCCCTGGAATTTGATGCGCTTCGCGGCCATGTCCAGCCAGTTGTGCAGATGCTTATCGTGCGGGATCAGTTCCTTCACCTTGGCGTCCGTAGCGGCGATGTCGGCGGGATCGCCGGACAGCGCGGCCCAGCGGAACGGGCCCACGCCGCGGCAGAACAACGGGCGGATATAGGCCGGCACGAAGCCCGGGAATGCGAAGGCGTCTTTCACGCCCTCTTCAAAGGCCATCTGGCGGATGTTGTTGCCGTAGTCGACCGTGGGGATGCCTTGCTTGTGGAAGTCGAGCATCGCTTTCACATGCACGGCCATGGATTCACGCGCGGCCTTCGCGACCGCCTTCGGATCCTTCTGACGCATCTCTTCCCACTTCGCGAGGCTCCAGCCGATCGGCAGATAGCCGTTCACGGGATCGTGGGCTGACGTTTGATCGGTGACGGCGTCCGGCTTCACGCCGCGGCGGACGAGTTCCGGAAGAATTTCCGCGGCGTTGCCGAGCAGGGCGACCGACAGCGCTTTCTTTTCCTTCGTCGCCTTCGCGATGATCGCGAGCGCGTCGTCAAGGTCTTTCGCTTGAACGTCCACATAGCCCGTGCGCAAGCGGAATTCGATCGAGGTTGGGCGGCACTCGATGGCCAGGCACGACGCGCCGGCCATGGTGGCGGCCAGCGTTTGCGCACCGCCCATGCCGCCAAGGCCCGCGGTCAGGATCCATTTGCCGGCAAGATCGCCGCCGAAGTGCTGGCGGCCCATCTCGACGAATGTCTCATAGGTGCCCTGCACGATGCCCTGCGAGCCGATGTAGATCCACGAGCCGGCCGTCATCTGGCCGTACATCATCAGACCCTTCTTATCGAGCTCATTGAAGTGCTCCCACGTCGCCCATCGCGGCACGAGGTTTGAGTTGGCGAGCAGCACGCGCGGCGCGTCGGCATGGGTCTTGAAAACACCTACGGGCTTTCCCGATTGGATGAGAAGGGTCTCGTCCTTTTCGAGGCGCTTCAGGGTCGCGACGATGCGGTCGTAGGAATCCCAATCGCGCGCGGCGCGGCCGATGCCGCCGTAGACGACCAGTTCTTCCGGTTTCTCGGCGACTTCGGCGTCGAGATTGTTCATCAGCATGCGCAGCGGCGCTTCCGTCACCCAATACTTGGCGTTCAGTTCGGTACCGCGCGGCGCGCTGATCTTACGGGCGTTGTCCAGACGCTTCATATGATGTCCCCTTAGGTCAGTTATTTTTTGTGAAATCGAGGCAGGCGTTCAAGACCTGCGTGAGCGCCGCGCGCATCGGCGCGGCGTAGTTCGCATCGTATCCAACGGGCCAGTCCTTCTCATCGACCGGACCATTGCATTCCTTCAAGTAACCACGGCAGGCGAGCTCCATCTGGATCGCATGCACATTGTTGGCCGGCTGGCCGTAGTGACGCGTGATGTACCCGCCTTTGAAGCGGCCGTTCACGATGTGACTGTAGTTCGTCTGGGCGCAGGCGGCGCCGACGGCGGCTTCCAGTTTAGGATCGCAGGACTTGCCGCTGTTCGTGCCGATGTTGAAATGCGGCAGCTCGCCTTCGAACAGGCGCGGCACCACCGAGCGGATGGAATGGCAGTCGTACAACACCACGCGCGGATGCTGGGCGCGCAGGCGTTCGATCTGGGTTTTAATGGCGCTGTGATAGGGATCGTAGAACTGCGTACGGCGGCGCGCGATCTCAGCCTCGTCCGGCGCCTGGCCGTCTTTATAAAGCGACTCGCCGTCGAAGGTCGTGGTTGGGCACAGCTCCGTCGTCGCTTGGCCCGGATAGAGCGAAGCGCCCGTGGGGTCGCGGTTCACATCGATCACGGTCCGCGACAGGCCGGTGCGGACGATACTCGCGCCCATCTCACGTCCGAAGTCGTACAGCTTCTCGATGTACCAGTCGGCGTCTTTGCGCGCGATCCAGGGCGAGACCAGTTTGGATTCGATATCGGCGAGTTCCGTGCCGGTATGCGGCATGGACAGGATCAGCGGCGCGCTGCCTTCAATAACTGTCAGCCAAGCGGCGCTCATGCGATCGCCTCCGGCAGCTTCACGCCCTTCACCGCTTCGGCCAGCGCGCCCGAGCGCACCAGGTGGAGCGCTTTTTGGATGTCCGGATGGAAATAGCGGTCGTCTTCAAGCTTCGGGACGTCCGCGCGCACACGTTTACGCACCGCTTCCAACGGCGCGCTGGAGGTGAGCGGCGCCAGGAAATCGCACGCCTGAGCAGCCGCCAGGAGTTCGATTGCGATCACGGCATTCGCCGTTTCCGCCATGGGCAGCAGACGGCGCGCGCCGTGCGCCGCCATGGACACATGGTCTTCCTGATTGGCCGAGGTCGGAATGGAATCGACGCTGGCGGGATACGCGCGCTGCTTATTCTCCGACACGAGGGCCGCCGCGGTGACCTGCGGGATCATGAAGCCGGAGTTGAGGCCCGGCTTCGGTGTCAGGAACGCGGGCAAGCATGACAGCGCGGGATCGATCAGCATGGCGAGACGGCGTTCGGCAAGCGAACCAATTTCGCAAATAGCCATGGCGATCATGTCCGCCGCGAAGGCCACCGGCTCGGCGTGGAAGTTGCCGCCCGACAGCGCTTCGTTGTCGTCGGCGAAAATCAGCGGATTGTCCGACACGCCGTTGGCTTCAGTTTCGAGGAAACGCGCCGCATTGCGCAGCATATCCAGGCACGCGCCCATGACTTGCGGCTGGCAGCGCAGGCAGTAAGGATCCTGAACACGGCTGTCATTGACGAGGTGCGAGGCGCGGATCGCGCTGCCGTCCATGAGCGCGCGATACGTGTCGGCCGCCTCGATCTGGCCCTTATGTTTGCGCAGCGCATGAATGCGCGGATCGAACGGTGTGTTGGAGCCTTTCGCACCGTCGGTGGTCAGCGCGCCGGTCACCACCGCCGCCTGAAACAAAGTCTCGGCTTCGAACAGACCCGCGAGGCCATAGGCCGTTGAGAACTGCGTACCGTTCAGAAGCGCGAGGCCTTCCTTGGCGCCCAACGTGATGGGCGTAAGGCCCGCGCTCTCCAAGGCGTCGACCGCGTTCATCCGCCCCTTTGGCGTGAAAGCTTCACCGACCCCGATCATGACCGACGTCATATGCGACAGCGGCGCGAGATCGCCGGACGCGCCAACGGAACCCTGATTGGGAATGACCGGGATGATGTCGTGTTTGATCATCGCCTCGAGCATATCGAGCGTCTCGGGACGCACTCCTGATGCGCCCTGGCCGAGGCTCGCCAGTTTCAACGCCATCATCAGGCGCGCGACATGCGTCGGCATGGGCTCGCCCACGCCCGCCGAGTGC
>CAZYQZ010000079.1:0-6302 GCA_964649915.1 uncultured Gammaproteobacteria bacterium
AAGAGGAAAAGACCTTACGATTGTTTCTACTTTTGAGGCAATCGGTGCATACGGTGCGGGACGGATGAAAGAAAAAGAATTCCATGAGATAGAGTGTCATGCATGTCCTACATTCGGATCATGCGGTGGAATGTACACTGCCAATACTATGTCTGCTGCAATTGAGGCCCTGGGTATGAGTCTTCCCTATTCCTCATCTAACCTCGCAACTGATGCAAAAAATGCAATATCAAAGGATAAACTACTAGATTGTAAACGGTCAGTTGAGGCGCTTTTTTTACTTATGAAACACAGGATTCATGCGAAAGATATTATGACCAAGAAAGCGTTTGAAAATGCTATTACAGTCGTGCTTGCTCTGGGGGGCTCTACCAATGCAGTTCTACATCTTATCGCGATTGCCCACGAGGTGGGAATTACTCTCACACTTTCTGACTTTGAGCGTCTAAGCAAACGGGTTCCACTTCTAGGTAATTTTAAACCCTATGGATCATACGTTATGGAAAATCTTCATGCTATCGGTGGAATCCCTATGGTTATGAGGCTTCTTTTAGAGAACAAATTACTACATGGAGATTGTCTTACTGTGACAGGAAAAAGTGTAAAAGAAAATCTGAAAGACGCAGCGAGGAGACCCGAAAATCAAACGGTTATTTACTCTTTCGATCATCCACTTGCTCCAGCAGACCGTCACATACGTGTTCTCCGCGGAAATCTAGCACCAGAGGGGTCAGTGATGAAACTCAGTGGAAAAGAACTTACTCAGATGGTGGGAACGGCACGAGTATATAACCGGGAAGAAGATTCTCTTGAGGCTATTATGCAGGGAAAAATTAAAAAAGGAGATGTTCTTGTCATCCGATATGAAGGTCCGAAAGGCGGACCGGGTATGCGGGAGATGCTCTCCCCCTCTTCTGCTCTTATGGGTGCGGGGTTAGGAGCTTATGTTGCCCTTATAACTGATGGAAGATTTTCCGGTGGAACACATGGGATTATGGTCGGGCATATCAGTCCAGAAGCCTATGATGGAGGTCCTCTCGCTTTAGTGAAAGAAGGAGACGCTATTTCTATCGATCTTCAAAAAAGAGAAGTAAATGTGTTAATCAGTAAAAAAGAATTTCAGAAAAGAAAATCACAGTGGAAGAAACCTACGTCTGCCTATACACGAGGTGTTCTTGCCAAATATGCCAGGCTGGTATCTAGTGCAAGCACCGGTGCAGTGACGAGTTAGGAGTTAGTGGGTTAGTTAATTAGTAAGGTAGTTTTTAGTTATTAAACTGAAATAAGTGAAGCAGATGAAATTTTTTATGGGTGGCGCAAGCAAGGGACCCACTCTGAAGCTTCACGGAATATGCTTTGAAGCAAAATTTGGGAAACCTGCCTCGACGGCAGGCAGGCATGAGTGACAAACCTAGTACATAACATATGAAAACACAATTGAAAAATGGACAGAAAGCAACAGGTGCACAGATTCTCTGTGAGATGCTGACAAGAGAAGGTGTGGACATTATTTTCGGCTATCCAGGTGGTGCGATTATGCCCATATATGATGCCCTTTCACAGTTTCCCAACCTGAGACACATTCTTGTTCGTCACGAACAAGGAGCAGCGCATGCTGCTGAAGGATATGCACGCGTTTCGGCAAAACCGGGTGTCTGTTTTGCAACATCAGGACCAGGCGCAACCAATCTAGTCACTGGACTTGCAGATGCAATGATGGATTCTATCCCGCTTGTTTGCATTACAGGACAAGTTGCTTCACATCTTATTGGGGGTGATGCATTTCAAGAAACAGATGTTGTTGGAGTCACAACGGTCATTACCAAACATAATTATCTGATAACTGATCCTGACGATATTGCCCAAACTGTAAAAGAGGCTTTTCATATCGCAAGGTCCGGTAGACCAGGTCCTGTGGTGATAGATATAGCCAAAGACACGCAAAGTAAAGAAACGATCTTTCGCTATCCTGATACTCTTGATATCCCGGGCTATAACCCAACACGTGCTGGGAATATGCAGCAGATTAAAAAAGCTGCACAACTTATTAATAGTAGTAAAAAGCCTCTCATACTCTCCGGACATGGCATCCTTATTTCTCAAGCCGAAAAAGAACTTCAATTACTCTCTCTGAGAGCACATATTCCTGTTTCCACCACACTCCATGGTATTGGAACGATCCCGAAAGACTCTCCAAATTATGTGGGAATGCTTGGCATGCACGGAAATGTAGGTCCCAATAAGGCGACAAACCAGGCAGATCTTCTCATTGCTCTTGGTATGCGCTTTGATGACCGTGTCACAGGTAATCTTGCCTACTACGGGAAGCAAGCCAAAGTTATCCATATCGATATTGACCCAGCGGAACTAAATAAAAACGTCCCCGCAGACATCCCAATTGTTGGAGACGTCAAGACTGTTCTCACTTCCCTCTTACCTCTTGTACACAGAGCCCGACATGAAGAATGGTTTTCGTTTATTCGATCATTTGAAAAAGATGAGATGGAGAAAGTAATTCAAAAGGAGGTATATTCATCTTCTGGAAAAATAAAAATGGGTGAGGTTATTCATACTATCAGTACACTTACTAAAGGCGAAGCAACAATTGTCGCAGATGTGGGACAAAACCAGATGTTCGCAGCACGCTACTACAACTATAAACGGCCTAATTCTTACATTACCAGTGGAGGCCTCGGAACAATGGGGTTTGCTCTTCCTGCAGGTCTTGGTGCAAAAGTTGCAGATCCAAAACAAGAAGTATGGATCGTGGTCGGTGACGGAGGTTTTCAGATGACAATGCAGGAGATGATGACAATTGTTTCAGAAAATATTGCTGTGAAAATAGCTATTCTTAACAATCACTTCTTAGGTATGGTTCGGCAATGGCAGGAACTGTTTTTTGACCGGAACTATTCAGAAACGCGGATGAAAAATCCCGACTTTATTATGCTCGCTCATGCATTTGGCATGAAGGCGCAAAAAGTAACAAAACGTCAAGAACTGAAGCGTGCAATCGTAGAGGCTCGCGCTTATAAAGGACCGTACCTTCTTGAGTTTGATGTAGAGACTGAAGCAAATGTGTTTCCCATGATGCCAGCTGGCGCTGCAGTTGATGACATTCGCATGGAATAACTATGGAACAAAAAAAGACAGTATCAACTCTTATGGTATATGTACAAAATCATCCAGGGGTCTTGTACAAAATATCCGGTCTTATACGACGCCGGAGATTCAATATTGAAAGTCTTACTGTCTCTCACACGGAGAAGCCGGGAATATCTCGGTTTACCATACTTGTGAATGGTGATAGGCCAACTGTTGAAAAAATGAGCAAGCAACTGTATAGAGTCATTGAAGTATTAAAAATCACCGAACCCACAGAAACTGAAGTTGTAGCCCGAGAACTCGCACTGTTCAAAGTATCACTGAAGAAGCAGGGCTCTCGGCTTGAAATCACTGACATGACGAAGCATTTCCGTGGAAGAGTCTTAAGTGTCAAGCCAAGCTACATGATTATCGAGATTACAGGCACTGAAGAGAAAGTAGATGGGTTCTATGAAAATGTGAAGTCTTTCGGAGTCATAGAGTTTGTCAGAACAGGCAGAACAGCGTTGTTTAAATAATGTTGGCAGATTTAGAAAGTGAAATATAAACATTGAAGACACGAATGGTGATCTGAGGATTTGCTTCACAGCTCGTTTTAGATAATGGAATAGCAGGCTCAGAAAACTGCAACAGCTTTGAAGCAAACCGCAAGAGCATTATGAGTGTCAACTCTAAGAAAGGGATATATGAAACTAAAATTTGGAGATGTCTTAGAAACAGTAGTGACACGAGAAGAATTTACGCTGAAGAAGGCAGGAGAAATCCTGGAAAATGAAACCGTTGCCGTGATTGGGTATGGAGTTCAGGGACCAGCACAAGCGCTTAATCTTCGAGATAATGGGATAAACGTCATTATCGGACAACGCTCCCCTTCTGTCTCATGGGATAAAGCAAAAAAAGATGGGTGGAGGGAAGGAAAGAATCTATTTTCAATCGAAGAAGCTTGTAAGAGAGGAACGATTATCGCCTATCTTCTCTCCGATGCTGGGCAAAAAAACCTTTGGGAAGATATAAAGAAATACTTAACTGCCGGAAAAGCTCTTTATTTTTCTCATGGCTTTTCTGTGACATATAAAAAACAAACCGGGGTTATACCTCCAAAAGATATCGATGTTTTTCTTGTTGCCCCAAAAGGAGCTGGACGATCAGTTCGCAAGAATTTCCTTGCCGGAAGTGGAATCAATAGTAGCTATGCCGTTTTTCAAGACGCAACAGGCAAGGCTAAAAATCGGTGCATAGCTTTGGGAATTGCTGTCGGATCAGGATTTCTTTTTGAGACAACATTTGAAAAAGAAGTATATAGCGATCTCACCGGTGAACGCGGTGCACTCATGGGTGCAATTGCTGGACTGATGGAAGCGCAGTATGAAGAGCTTCGAAAACGCGGTCACTCTCCTTCTGAAGCATTTAACGAGACTGTGGAGGAAGCAACCCAGAGCCTTATTCCCCTTATTTCCGAAAATGGGATGGACTGGATGTATGCTAATTGTTCAACAACGGCGCAACGAGGGGCACTTGATTGGAAACCGAAGTTTAAAAAGGCAGTTGCACCTGTTTTTTCAAAACTCTATCAAAGTGTGAAAAATGGTACGGAAACGAAGCGTGTATTGAAAGCCAATTCAAGTAAGAATTATAAAAAACAATTACAAAGAGAACTGGACGAAATGAAAAATTCAGAATTGTGGAGAGCTGGAAAGACGGTACGCTCTCTTCGACCAGAAAGGCAGAAATAACCTATGTCACATGCTCACCTAGAATATTATCTTGTCTGTGTTTCTTGTGGAAAGAAAACGTCTGAAAAGGAAACGGTATCAACATGCCTCTCGTGTGGTGGCCCCTTAGATGTAGTGTACGATTATGACAGGTTAAAAAGCAGTCTGAATACGTATCTTCTTCGCAGCGCTCCCCCAAAGACGATGAAGTATTTAGATTTCTATCCCTTGCGTCGGGATAGGCAGTTATATTCTCTAGATGAGGGAGGAACATCTCTCCTTTCAGCCAGTCGTCTAGCCAAAAAACTGGGATTGAAAAAACTTTTTATAAAAAATGAAGGTCTAAATCCAACCGGTGCATTCAAAGACAGAGGAAGCTTCGTTGAGATCAACAAAGCCAAAGAATTAGGTTTTTCCTCTATCGTTGTAGCTTCAACTGGAAATATGGCAGCGTCTGTATCTGCGTACTGCGCCCAAGCTGGACTTGACTGTTATGTATTCGTTCCAGAAAATACACCACGAGGTAAACTTGCTCAATCCCTTTCATATGGAGCGAAGGTTATACAAATACGAGGAACATACAATGATGCGGCTCGTCTTGCACAAGAGGTTTCGAAAAAATACCACTATTATCTTGCAGGCGACTACGTCTTTCGCCTGGAGGGACAAAAATCAGCTGGCTATGAAATTGCCGAACAGATGTGGAGAGAGCCGATTGACTGGGTTATCGTTCCAGTTGGCATGGGAACTAACCTATCTGCAATCTACAAGGGTCTATGGGAATATAAAAACCTAGGACTTATCGACACTATACCGAGGATGGTAGCGGTTCAAGCAACCGGTGCACACTCAATAATAAAAACAAAAAATCTTACGGGTGGCACGAATGAGGGCTCTCAGTCTGAAACTTCACAGCTCATATTACAGACTAGAAGCCTCAGGGAAAGAACCGGTGCAACAGCTTTGAAGCAAAGACTGGGAAACTTAAGTGACAGGACCCGATTAAGAAATACTTTTACAATTCTTCCAGTATCTAAGCCTCAGACTATCTGTTCTGCAATTGCAGTTGGTGATCCCCTTGATGGACCCAAAGTAATAAATGCGCTATCAAAAACTGGAGGCACAATCGAAACCGCAACTGATGATGAGACGCTTGCTGCGCAGCAGCTCCTTGCACATCTTGAAGCCCTATATATCGAACCATCCGCAGCAACCACGCTTGTCGCACTTGAAAAATTACTGAACAATCACACCATAAAGAGCAGTGATACTGTCATATGTATCGCAACCGGTGCAGGTCTTAAAGATCCTGCGGCAACACTGAAAGTTCTTGCTGAACCTCCCACTATCGAACCTGATCTATCTGAGGTAGACCGAGTTATTTCTAATAAATTGTTTTCAATCCGAGCTCAAGCTGTAAAAGAAAAGGAGAAAATACTTTTCAATTCTCTACCAACTAAAGAGATCGTAGAAAAGCTCGTTAAA
>CAZYQZ010000080.1:0-6287 GCA_964649915.1 uncultured Gammaproteobacteria bacterium
TCCATATACTACGTGTGATAAAAATAATCTAATTATTTTATCACAGCCCCCTATCCTTCGCGAGCAACGCATCGTTTTTGATAATTTGCATAAAATAATCATGCCATTTATAAATATCACCAGCTCCCATAGTAAAGATTACATCATTTGGATGAATACGGGTTTTCAAAAAGTTCCAAACATCTTCCTTATTGGGTGTATAGTGAACATGTGGAGATAAAAGTTGTGCATTTTTTACAAGAGTAACTGCTGATACAGATGGATCAATTGACTCTCTAGCTGACGCAAAAATATCAGTAACAAGTATTGTATGTGAACTTCCACTTAATGCTTTTATAAATTCCTTTTGAAGAGATTTTGTACGACTATAGGTATGTGGTTGAAAGATGATAAATACATTACGATTTACAAACCATTGATCAATAGCTTTAAGAGTTGCCGCAAGTTCTGTGGGATGGTGAGCATAATCATCATATAATTCTATACTAGATACAGACCCAATTCTTTCAAACCTACGTTTTGTTCCATAAAAATTCTGGAGGCTCCCGCTCATATCTTTTGCTGAAAGGCCAAAAAAATTTCCAACAATAAATGCAGCTGTGGCATTAAGTATATTGTGGTTACCAGGTATTGGGAGTGCAGTTTCTAGTACTGAAACATTATTATTGTAAACTTGAAAATTGTTTTTCCCATTCGATACTCCTGTAGTTTTAATACGAAAATTAGCTTGGGGTGAAAATCCATAGGTAACAATTGGTAAATTTTCGGGAATCTCTTTCATTAATCGCTGAACTTCAATATTATCGATTCCCAGAACCAATAATCCATTATTTGGAATTTTCCCTGCAAATTTTGCGAACGCACTTCTCACCTCTTGAATATCTTGATATGCATCTGGATGGTCATATTCAATGTTTGTTATAACCGTAATAAGCGGGTTTTGCCACAGAAATCTTGGTGTTCTATCTGTGTTTGGACACGTCATGTACTCGTCAGCCTCTGCAATGAAATATTCACTTTGACCTAAACATCCAGAAGATCCACTACGTATTAATTCCGCTGAGCCTATTACGTACGACGGATCTTTTCCCGCTTTAGAGAAGATATGCGCAACCATAGCAGATGTTGTTGTTTTTCCGTGGCATCCGCAAACTGAAATTCTTAGATTGAAGCAATCCATAACAAGGCCTAATGCTTGACCGTGCATAATTGTTTGGATCTTTCGTCTTTTTCCTTCAGCTGCCTCAATGTTTGTCATACCACCATGAGCGCCTGTAACAATGACTAAGTTGGTGGTAGTAGGTATGTTTTTCACACTAAACCCAGTATAGATAGGGATATTATTTTTCTTCAAAATCACATCTGTATGGTAGATATCCTGAGTATCAGATCCGCTCACGTATGCGCCAGCGTGCTTTAAAAGCACCGCCAGAGCAGTCATACCCACTCCTTTAATTCCCACAAAGTAAATATTTGGATATTTTTGAATAAAGCTTTTTAGTTTTTCAGACATATGAAATTAAACATCCTTTCGCTCTTTACCTTGTCTCTTCTGTAAGAATAAAAAGAATGATCACATGATGTACAAAAATCCAATAAATCAATTTGTTTCTCTTGCAGACCACTACGTATCAGATATAGAAACGAAGCTCTTCCTAGATCAAGATACCCTTCTCCCGCCTTTTTTATTATAACAAGTGAGTCTGTATTAAACTCATTTTCAAATAATTTGATTCGACCTGAATCTACCGAATAACAACATGTTCCTATATGTGGACCTATCGCTGCGAAAATATTTTTTTTCTCAGCACCAAGTGTTTGCATGTGGTTTATAGCATTTTGGATGATATGCCCTAATAATCCTCTCCATCCTGCATGTATAGCTGCTACGATTTTCGTTTCTGGGTCAATAAACAGAATAGGTACGCAGTCAGCAGTTTTTACACCAATACAAACCTTACTCTCCGTTGTGATTAACCCATCTGCATCGATGGGAGAGCCGTGTGGACTATCTTTTTTTTCTTGAGCAATAATACTACTGTGTGTTTGATCAGGATATCGCACGATGCAGCTTTGTGACTGAAAAAAATTCGTATTTTCCCACAGTCTCCCTTCATTAATAGTTGAAAATCCATGCCAGAGGAATGGGAACTGGAGTAATTTACTAGATTGAAGCATATGTCCTATTTTTTGTTATTCAGTGCTTTTTCAATAGCAAGAAATTCATCCCAAGGATATTCTGTTTTTCCATAACAGATAGATTTTTCGTGACTTTTACCGCAACAGAGTACAAGATCACCCGGCTGAGCGAGTTTTCTTACTGCAAAATTAATTGCCTCTTGTCTATCTGGGATCTTCCAAAATAATACGCGTGGATTAGCGTTTATCCCTGCAATATCCCCTGTTTTCTTTGTCTCTTTTCCACCAACTTCGAGAATGCCTTGAGCAATTTGACCTATTATGTCGCGTACATCTTCTGTACGAGGATCTTCTGCAGTCAGAATAATTCTATCTGCAAGTCCAGCTGCGATTTTTCCCATCATAGGACGTTTCAATGTGTCTCGAAGACCGGCAGATCCAAAAATTACTATCAATTTTTCTTTTGTTAGTACCCGTGCGGTTTTCAAAGCATTTTCAAGGGCATCAGGTTTATGTGCGAAATCAACGAATATTCGAAAATCTCTCTTTGCTTTTACTTCTTCCATACGCCCTGAAACTACCAAAAAGGAGGAAATTGCCTTGCGTATTACTTCACTGTCTATTCCTACCTCCTTAGCCACAGCAACAGCGGCGAGAACATTATACTCATTAAACACTCCTAGTAGTTTTGTCTCGAAGGGAAAGTTGCGTTTTGTAATGTGAGCAGTATTTTTTATCCCAAATGTAATAAGTTTTCCCGATGTACGCTTCTTTAATTCTTCAAAATTAGCATCATCCATATTCAAAACACTTACAGATGCGCCTTTATAAACCTCAGACTTGACTTCAAGATACTTTTTAAAACTACCGTGGTAATCAAGATGTTCGTGGGTAACGTTCAAAACCACACCAATATCGATACTAGTTCCAAGCACTCGATTTTGATCAAGCGCATGCGAAGTAACTTCTAAAATCATATATTCCGTGTTCGCATCTTTTGCTTTTCTAAGGTATTTTTGTAAGTTGAATGGATTAGGAGTTGTTACATGAAATCCCGTATCATATACTTTTGCTCCTATTACCGCACGAATTGTTGATATCATAGACACGTTCTTACCTGCTGATTTTAATATGTGATAAAGAATTTCCGAGGTTGTTGTTTTACCAGAAGTCCCGGTTATCGCGATCACTTTCATTTTTGATGCTGGGTAGCGATAATAAAGAACAGCCAGGAAGGCTTCAAGCGCGTGAAGTATATTTTTTAGACTTTGGAGCATATGAGTCACTTATTATACGTTTTTACTCTCAATTAATCCAACCACCGTACTATTCACTGGGGGCAATGCCATAATAATTAAAAAGTTCTTTAGCAACAGCGAAAAAAAGCGGAGCGGCTGTTTCAGAACCCCAGGGTGATGTGGTAGGCTCTTGAATCGTCGTAAGCATAACAAAACGGGGATTTGGTACCGGAGCAAACCCAACAAAGGAAGCGATTGTTTTTGAACCATCATAATGACCAGCGATGGGAATCTGTGCAGTTCCGGTCTTACCAGCAATTCTATACCCTTTTGGTTTAGCAAATCTTGCTTCTCCATTATCTACTGCCGAAACCATCATTTCTGCTACAACGCGAGCCGTATCACCTGAAACAACTTGACGCACTTGCTTAGGCTCAATGGTAAAACGCTTCCCTTTTAGATCAACAATAGTTTTTACAATATGTGGTTCCATAAGTTTTCCGTCATTTGCAAGCGCTCCGACTGCTCGAACCATTTGCAGCGCTGTAACGGCTATACCTTGACCAAACGTCGCAGTTGCGTAGTCTATATCGTACCAACTATTGAGCGGACGAAGAGCTGGTGAAACTTCCTCTTCTAAATCAATTCCTGTAGGCTCACCAATTCCATAGGAATTAATATAATGAATTAAGCGATCTCTTCCTAATAATTCACCTATTTTCACCATTCCTACATTTGATGAGCGTTCTAGAATACCTGTTGCTGTGGTTGTTCCCGCATATTTATTATTCCACGTACGAATTGCAAATCCTCCGATTTCAATTGGCCCATCTTCTGAAAACTCTGTAGATGGTTTAACTTTTTTATCATTAATAGCTCCACTCATTACTAGTACCTTAAATGTTGAACCAGGCTCATAACTCTGTGCGATTACTGGGTTTTTGTATACACTACTATCAAATTCTCCATAATTTGTAGGATCATAGTTCGGGTACGAAGCTATCGCAAGAATTGCGCCTGTTTTTGGATCCATAAGTATTACTGACCCCCCTTTAGCTCCATACTTCTCTATTGCATCTTTTAGTTTTGCCTCAGCAATATACTGAATACTTTTATCTATCCATAAAGTAAGTTCACGTCCATCTTCAGGCTCAATCCTTCGTTGATTTCCTATTAAAATAGGGAGTCCTCTTGCATCAGCTTCCTGTTTCACTAGACCTTTTCTCCCTGCAAGTTGAAGATTGTAATATCCTTCCAGCCCAAAGTATCCCTTCGGGTCACCTTTTCCATCTTTTCCAACAAACCCCAATACATGCGCTGCCATTGAAGACTCTGGGTAATACCGCAAGCTTTCTTCCTCAAAACCTATGCCTGGAATTTTTTCCGACATGATTTTTTGCTTAGTATCTTCGGTTACTTGGTGTAATACTGGAATCCATGATAAATCATCGTTGATAAATTTTGAGGATACAGAGGCTATGGGAACTGATAGTAATTGTGAGAGACGTAACTGGACTGAATTTTTATCTTTAATATTTTTCGGTTCAGCATATAAAAGATAGGCCCTCGCATTTGCTACAAGTAAACTGCCATCATTTGCCAAAATTCTACCTCGTTTTGCTGGGATTTCGTAGGTTTTTAATCTCTGTAAGAGTGCGGCACCAGAAAAATTATCCGCCATAAGGACTTGCCAAAAAAATAAGCGGATTATTATTATCAAAAACCCTATGGTAAAAAAACAAACAAGAACCAGTAATCTTTTTTGCATGTTACGGGGAGATACGTGAGTATGCAACAGGAATAGGCTCAGAAAGTGACAACGTCTTAAGAGATGTTGTCAAACCCATATCTGTTGATCGCTTGGCAATTGTTGCAACTGCGGAACCCGAAGCTACCTGAGATTCAAGGAGGTCGTTTTCTGAGCTGATTTCATTAATTTGTTTTTCAAGTGTGTCAAGTTTTGCACCGTATGTTGATAGGCTATTCAGTAAATAAAGCTGTACTCCAATCAAAGTAAAAATTACAAAACCAAAAGCTATCTTTTTCTTCCGGGATATTTTTTTTTCTGTTTGTAATCTTTGGTGCATATTATGTTTTCCGTTCATATACTCGTAATTTTGCTGACCGTGATCGAGGGTTTCGCTTTAACTCTTCCTGCCCTGCTGTAACAGGTTTTTTATACAAAGATACATAGTTATTAGTAAAAGATCTTTTTACAATTCTATCCTCAAGCGAATGGAAGCTGATGATCACAATTCTTCCTCCGATCTCTACTAGATTCTGCGCTTGTACTAACGCCTCACGTAAGTTTTCCAACTCGTTATTTACTTTAATCCTAATTCCTTGAAATACTCGTATAACGCTTTTTGTGTTTAAGCCAAGCCTTAATACGATATCCGCAAGGTCTTGTGTCGTTTCTATTGGTTTTACGGAACGGGCGCGAACAATAGAATGAGCAATTGCCCGAGAATTGATTTCTTCAGAAAAAGTGGTAAATATCTCATATAATTCTTCTTCAGTACATTTATTAACAACAGTAAACGCACTATAATCACTACTAGAATCCATTCTCATGTCTAACCGACTGTTTGCGCGGATACTAAACCCTCTTCTACCTTCATCTAATTGATGACTAGAAACTCCTAAGTCAAATAAAACACCCTCAACTGGACCAAACGCGTGTTCTTTTACTATTGTTTCTATATCTTTAAAATTCCCGTGTACTAAATGTACGCGACTCAGTTCTTTGCTATTCCCATCTGTAAAAATTACATGTTCTTTTATATGTGAAATCGCTTCTAGATCAGCGTCAATTCCTAGAACAATCCCACCTCGATTTACAATTGCTTTCGTGTGACCTCCACCACCAACTGTGGCGTCAATGTATCGCTTTCCCTCTCTTACATTCAG
>CAZYQZ010000081.1:0-6277 GCA_964649915.1 uncultured Gammaproteobacteria bacterium
TTATAGCTCGACTTAGTGCACAAATAATAGGGGTTTTCACCGCCCTTGATACTTCCAAAACCGACTGGAAATCCCCGGGTGATGAGATAGGAAAGCCCGCTTCTATAATGTCTACACCGAGCTGTTCTAACTGACGTGCAATCTCTACTTTTTGGACAGTATTCAGCTTAGCACCAGGCGATTGTTCCCCATCACGAAGCGTTGTGTCAAAGATATGTATTTTTTGTTTGGTCATATATTGTCCACCGCATCTTAGCATTCGCCTTACCTACTATTCGTAGCGCGGCTCATGCTTCGATTACTGGTGGATTATGGAGTTCTAAAACTCATACACTCGTTAAGAACTACATAAAAAAACCTCTCGGTTAGGAGAGGTTTAGGCTTTGGACTGTATGTTCTTCTTTCAATCCATCCCAAACCTCTCCGTAAGGAGAAGGTTAAGTTCACCCGCCAAAGCCTTGGCGACGGTGGGGTTTGAAAGAAGAATTTGTCTCATATTTGTCATACTATACTTTTTCAAAATATACTTGTCAATATTGTCTATTTTAAGTAACTATTTTATGTACCGCATTGGCAAAAACCACATCTGGTAAATGTAGACCGTGCCTTACCGTATCATGGTAGGATACAAAGATTGCGGAATCGGTTACATAACTTTCACCACCTAACGTCGATGGTGATCCTTTAGTAATGGGGGTCATTTTTACCATGCTGTTTTTTACTTTACTTACTAACTTCTCATTTTCATACTTATCCAATCTCACAGAATTAAAATTCAGGACGGGTGCAATAGTCCGTATATGTGAGTTGGTGATATTCGGAGAAGAAGTTCGCATCACTATTTCATTCCTAGTACCTGGCTCTTTATCATATGAAAATGGGATTCTAATCAAATCCTCTTCCTGAACGGCTTCTTCAAGGTGAATATTATCTTCGTTATATCCAACTAACACGATTGCATCTAACCAACTTTCCCCTCCTTGTGCCGGAGCAATCACTGTTGTTGGTTGAGCTTTTAAATATCCGAGATGATCGCCTTTGTGAAGCGCCCGATAATGACTATACATCTGTTCGAGAACCTTACTGCGAAAGGTAACTTCTGATTCCGGAGATAATTTTTTGACTGGAGTCAACCACTTTTCTTTATCCATACGACAGAATATTGTATCAAATTATATATTAATAGTACATAATATATCGGATAGAAAATGTGTATGGAGAAAAAAAACTTCCTTATGATGTCCGAAGAGAATCGACCGCTTTTTGTGATTTAGACTTAATGAAGAAGTATCCTACTATCACAAATGTAGCTACAGGAGAGAGCCAGTGTGGTATGTGAATACCAAAACTATCAAGAACCATAATTGCTCCAAGAATGAGGATCGAATACATCGCACCATTTTTCAGAAACACAAGTGTTTTAATACGATCGACGTTTGAGATTGTAAGTTGCCGAAGGATAATTGCGCCAAGTCCATTTCCAAGAAGAATGATTGGAACTGAAAGTGTAAATGCAAACGCCCCAATGACTCCATCGATAGAAAATGTCGCATCGATTACTTCTAGGTAAAGTATTTTGCTTATGTCTGACATTCCTGACTTACCACTCATCAGACTTTTTTCAGCCATTTCTGCCTGCTGTTTGAATCCATGAGTGATAAAAAACGCGGTTGACCCTATGACGGCTGAGAATGCGAGAAATGGATCAATCTGTATACTATGCCATACAATTACAGCAAGTAAGATTGAAACTATTGCATAAAACCATACACCCTGAGAGAAGATAAATTTCTCACCAGGAATACCAAAGCGTTTCGGCTCCAGAAATAACCAATGGAAAAAAACAAACACCAGGAATACTCCCCCTCCCATAAGCAGAAGTGGTGCTGCTTTTTCGATGGATTCCACAACATGTGGATCACCTGAAAATGTAGCTCCAACAAGCTCGAATAAACTGAGTCCGGGAGAAGTCATCCATACTATAAGAAGTGGGAGAAGACCTCGAACAATAAACACTCCAAAAAAAAGTCCCCATACCAGAAACCATTTCCTATACTTTGGCTTCATCGTGCTTAAAACTTCGGCATTGATAATAGCATTATCAATACTTGAGATGATTTCAAAAAGTGAAAGACCAACAACAGCTAGAAGAAGAGGAATGAGTTCCATAACCTATTATACAGCGAGCGAGCGACTTTTCTCTAATTTTCTTACTGGTGTAAATCGAAACATATCTTGTAGCTTCATCCACCCGTTTTCAATAATTAAGCCTACACGAGTAATAGGACCCATGAAACGACCTCGTCCTGGTGAAACGTGACGACTCTGAAAAGCTTCCACAAATAATGATCCCGAGGGTATATCGCTATGGGTAAAGACCGTTACTTGGTTTCCAATGTGTTCCTTTCGGTGAAAATCAGATCCACCCACTTTTGCAAAATCATACTTATCCGCTAATCGTTCTACCCTGCTTTGGCGTATAAAGTTAAACGGACTTATACTTGTCATCCAATTCTTCACTTCCAAACCAATATTTTTCTTAATATTGGCAGGTAACGTTTTTCCAAGCCTTTCTATAGCTTGCAGTGGAACTGACTTGATGTATCCATATCCAGGATGAGGTATTACAACCAGTGCACCGTGCTCTTTTACTGCCTGCACAATCGTTCTATCAAGATCTGGTTTTGACTGATCATTTACACCTTGAAGAAACGAAAGAAACTTATCGTCTGGAGTAAAGTGTTCATCTGTGGGTTTAGCAAGGAGCACGTGTCCCCTATCTGTTGTGACCTCGGTAGAAATAATGGGGATAATATTTCTCCCTTCCATCTCGTTCACTCTGCGTATTTCGGAAATAAGCTCTCGCACATTCTTGGTTGTATGATGGTCAGAAATACCGAAATAATCGAGCTTCCGATCGATGGCTGAAGAAACTAGGTCCTGGACCGCATCTTTTGCGTCTAGACTAGCACCTTTGGAGTGACCATGAAAATCGATACGTCGTTCTATTTTCATAGATGTAGTAGTGTACTTTATCTTGTCCCATCAATCAATAAAGTTTATTGAGGTGGTGAGGTTTGAGGTTTATTTTGATTGGCAAGAGTTGCCAAATAATCATTCAGCGCTCCTTGTTTTTCTGGAGTGAGAGTCGGAATGATGGTTTGTATATAGTCGACAAACATGTTTTTAGATTCTTCCTCAAGATGCTGTTGGTAGAGGTCCCTCCCAACAGTAGTTTGTAGTACTTCGATACATTTATCAAGATCTTTGTTGTCTTTCAGTCCTTCATCAATGAGTTGCTTCTTATCTGGGGGAAGTGATCCCACTGCTGAAAGAATAGCTTTTCGACAACAAAGATCAATAAACTCAAGTGCAAACTGATTCTTATCGTCCTGGTAGTCGATGATTTCCAATATTTTCAATAGTATGGCTTTCGGATCTTGGTTCATATATTAATTATATACATTATGCATGGTGCGGTCTATTAAGAAATGAGGCTCCTATAGAAAATGCCTTAGCTACAGGATATAAGAATGCAAGACCAGGGTTAATCACGGCTGCAGCAGCTGTCGCAAACTCCGCTATTTTCCCACCTAGAAATAGTGCTTTTTGTTTGCCACTTCCCTCTTTTACACTATTCCATCCTATGGCGAGTCCTACTGCGGTCGCGGCTCCAGGTGCAAATAATCCTAAACTTTGCATTGGTACTTCCATAAGTTTTTGAGGCAATTGTAATGCGTTAAACCCGAATTCATTCAATTTCTGAATCACATCTATACTGAAGAATTCTTTCAAACGTGAGACACTGAGAAGAGGATCCGCAATTTTGTCATACGTTTCTCGCGCTGTCTCCCGAAGACCAAGAGTTACACCCGTAGCCAAAGATGGGATACCTAAATATGTGAGAAAGTCTGGAACTGCATTTTTTAGAATATTTTTGAGTTTTTCACCAAAACCGGTTTTTTCTTTATCAAGAAATGCGTGAGAAATTCTCGTTGATTCATTATGAGGTGTATATTCCACTGGTTTTGACAGACTTTGATGTGGTTCTGGTGGTGAAATTGATTTGTGAGTTTCACTCTGTGGGATTTGTTTAGGAATATCAGGACTATCTTGCATGACAAAGATCACTTTCTATGCTATAAGTTTACCATTCGAGCTCAATGCAAGACAAGCAATAATTTATTTTCCTGCAGGTCTCATCCAGTTACTTATACCAGTGGCTGCGATAGAAAACGCCTTCGCGATGGGATAAATTCCGGGAATTAAAAGACTTGCGGGAATAGCTGCAAATTCAGCTACTTTTCCTATCTTATAAAGTGTACGGGAACTTTCCGTATGCTTTGCGCCTTCCCAACCAAGATGAACGCCGTACGCTGTCGCACCCAGACCTACCCCACCCACCGCAAAACTTCCGACAGCTCCTAAACCAAGAAATGGACCAACTAATTCTCCCACCCCATGACTAAGTGCAGCTCCTGCGCCCATAACCCCTGCAGCCCCTAATCCTAACCCCATGGCCATGGCAATTGGGCCTAAAAAGGTAAGTGTCTCTGTGGCTGCAGTCCTAAAGACAGTTCCTAGAATATGCCTCACCCCTCTCTCTTCTTTCTTAAGAAATTGATTGGAGACAGACGTAGCTTCGTGTTTTACAATTTCTGTCTGTGGTACTGGATGAATTGTCTCTGACATACGATGCGGAGAATACCATATTTACTATAGGTTTTCAAGTATGAACCTATATTACGAAGTTTATGAGTTTACCTGGGACGAAGATTACCTTTTTAATCTTTAATCCATCGAGGTATTTCTTCACCTTCTCTGAGGATGTTGCTACAGTTTCTACTTCTTTTTGATCTTTTGCTTTTTGCGCAGATATAGAAAGTGAGTCACGTAACTTACCGTTTACCTGGACAACGACAGTAACGACGTCCTCTACGAGATACTTATCGTCAAACGTCGGCCAAGGCTCAAGATGTATGGATTTGAAATTGTCTGATACACTGCGATATAATTTCTGATATAGTTCCTCAGTCATGTGTGGTGCAAAGGGTGCAAGCAGGAGAAGGAGTGTTTTGATGGCCTCTTTTGTCGATGACCCTTCGTTATCTGTGAGGAAATTAACATACTCCATGATCTTGGCTATAGAGGTATTGTAGTGAAACGCCCCAATATCGGCGGTTACTCCTTTAATCGTCTTATGCATTATCTTATTCAGACGATCTAAAGTATCATTGGCGATCTGGCCTTGAGAGTGATTGACGCACAGTCTATAGACACGGGATAAGAACTTGTACATTCCAGCAATTCCAGAATCACGAAAATCTCCCCCGTCTGAGAAAGCGCCGAGAAACATCAAGTAGGTACGAAGTGTGTCAGCGCCGTACAGCCTGATATATTCATCGGGCACGACGACGTTTCCGCGGCTTTTACTCATCTTTGCCCCGTCTTTAATAATAAGACCATGGGCAAAAAACTTGGTATATGGCTCGTCAAAATCTACGTATTTCCAATCATGAAGTGCCATGGAAACAAAGCGTGCATAGAGAAGATGAAGGACGGTGTGCTCTGCTCCACCTATATATTGGGTTACCGGCAACCACTTCGAAGTCGCCTGCTCATCCCATGGTTTTTCTGTCGCAGATTCTAGTCCTATAGAAGGATATCGGAGGTGATACCAAGAACTATCAAGAAATGTATCACATACATCAGTTTCTCTATCAGCTTCGCCGTGACACTTGGGACACTTCACTTTCATCCAATCTTTCAATTTTGCAAGCGGTCCTTTCCCAGTTCCTTCCGGCTTCCAATCATCAAGATCTGGAAGAAGGACCGGTAGTTGATCTTGTGGAACAGATAACCAGCCACATGCGGGACAATGAATCATCGGAATAGGTGCACCCCAATATCGCTGCCGAGAAATACACCAATCTCGAAGCTTATACTGAGTATGATACTTCCCATTTCCCTGAGCGATAATATAGTCGCTTATTTTCTTTCGAGCCTGGGATGTGGGCATTCCATCAAACTGCTGCGCATTCTCCATCGTGCCTTCGCCGATGTAGGCTTCTTTCATAGTTTTTGCGTTTAAAGATTTGCCCTCTGATGGTTTGATCACAGGAATAATGGGACAATCATATTTCTTAGCAAATTCAAAATCCTTCTCATCGTGTGCTGGACAACATTTGACTATTCCTGTACCAAAATTCATGACTGCGAAGTTGGCGATAAACACCTTCATTTTCTCCCCAGTGAGATGATTTATGACGTATCGACC
>CAZYQZ010000082.1:0-6174 GCA_964649915.1 uncultured Gammaproteobacteria bacterium
AAATACGGATTTCAGGGATATACCGGCGGAAAAGCGACCTTCAAATGCAACACGAACTGTGTCTCAGACAGTAGTTGTAACCCAAACGATGGATTTACAGCTGGAACGTATACGCTGATCGGCTTCGATTACCGACTTCCAACATGTGGACCAACCGTAGCTCCCGATCAGGGAAAAGTAACGTCGCTTACATTTACAGGAGGCAATTCTCCTGCCCCTACAGCTGCCGAGTCTACCCCCATTCCTACCAATACTCCCATTCCACAGTGCGGCAATCGATGTATCTATACTCAGAAAGAAAAACAGGCCAAAGACGAGGTTATTACGCGCTGTTATGTCGGTAACTGTAAAGATCCGTCTAAGCCCTGTGGATTCAATGATAACTGTTGGTTCAACGAAGATACCGCTTGTGGAATACCAGGAGACAAAGGAAAAGAGGTCAGCTGTGAAAGCCCAACACTTCCTCCAGAACCAACCTCTATTCCTGAACCTACACTCAATGTTGATCAAACTCCACCAGTTCCAACTATCCCTGCAGCACCTTCTGAATGTCTTGCGGTTGATTTTGTAAAAAAAATGAATGATATTTTCGGAAAAGAAGTAATATCTCCGGAAGATAAAGCGCTGATAATTCTCTGTGAACCGTTTGGGTTTCTAAAAAATATAAAAATTGACCTAAACTGGATTCCTGGATCAAGAACAGAAGACCCAGGGAAAACTCTACCCCCTACCACAGATAAGCCTCGCTGCTTTCCACTTACTACTGGGCCGTGTTCTGTAGAAAATCTTAAGAAGTATTTCGGCGATGAGCAGACAGCAAAAGAAGCATCTATCGTGTGTAACAGGGAAAGTGGTGGATTATCCAATGGAGCTGATAATAAAGGTTGCTTAGAAGGTGTCTCGCCTGAATACAGTGTGGGACTGTTTCAGGTTAATACAATCTTTGCATCTCGCTGTCCCGGAGGAATACCAGCGATACTCAATTACAACATTACACCCACACCTCCTCCTCCCCTCTATCATTGTCAAACAAATGATGAGGTCGATCCAGAGCTAAAAAAATCATATTTTGAAATTTGCCGTGAATACTTTAAAGACCCTGATCAAAATATAAAATATGCCCTAGAGCTTTATAACGGATCAGGAAGAACGTGGCATAAACATTGGGGGCCAGATGCGAGAGATTGTAATTTGCGGTAACGTATGAAAATATCCAAAAAAATAATTATCATAGGTATCGCTGGAATAGGTATCTTAATCCTTACGATTTTCTTATTTATGTCATCTACTCCTACTGCCGACAAATCACAAACTCAGTTTACTCCAATACCTACCTCCGTAGTGAATGTACGACCAACCATCCCCCAAACAGAAACGATGTTAGTCGCAAACGTCGAAATAAAAAATGTCTATAAGGAAGGAAAGACCCTGAATACCTATGGAGAAATTCAAGTCGCAAAGACTCCCGAATATGAAATACTGTATGAACCTGCTGACGAAGCGTTTCTTATAGGTATAACCTCATCACCATTTGAATCGACGAGGCCCTATGCCGAATCTGCTTTCTTAAAACTTCTGGATATTACGCCCACAACTGCATGCACCCTGAAGGTAACTATTACTACACCGTTCTTTATAAATCCAGACCACGCTGGCAACAATTATCGATTGAGTTTCTGTAAAGAATAATCCCGTATATCTTTACTTTTCCCCTCAAATTTTATACTATAGGTCTTCTATGAGACAACGGTTAGAATCTCGTGCCCGTACTGGTGTACGTTTAGGCGCGGAGTATTCAAGAAGAGGGGTACAAAGACTTAGGCGAACTGCGCAAGAAGGAGCGAGGGTAGTTCGACCGTATTTGAGAGGGGCAGGAAGAATTGCTGGAACTCTTTTTGAAGCAGGAGTGAATAGCGCAGATCAACTCGCTAATATTGCTGCGCCATCTATCCAAAATAAAGTATTTGAATCATCGGTGCGATCAAATATTCAAAATAACCCTACCCCACTTATTACACAGGCTTCCCGATTTGTCGAAATAACTCAACCAGCACAAATTACAGCACTTTCTGATCAAATTTTTCTTTTTGCGGGAGCATCGGATGAACAAATAACTCAAGAACGAGCAAGACAACAACTACGCACTCGATTGAGTGATCCAACCAATACTCAATCACTTCAAAATATTCTTCAATATATTGACGTTATTCCAATGAGACCAGAACATACACGCATATGGGAAGAGGTCGACAATCTCTCACGAGTATCAAATCAAGCTGACATATTATCCTCTTCTCTTGTTGCCAAAATATCTTCTCAAACATGTGCTTGGGAAGATATATATGCTGTATCTGGATCAGTAATGGCGTATTTAGGCAGGCTTTCTGATATTACCCAAAATCAAGCTCGAGCTGAGTTTGTTACTAAGTTTAAACAGCCATTATATAATGCAGTTCAAGCTGCTTATGACTCAGTCAATACTCGACCCAACAATCCGACACAACGTCAATGGCTTCAACAACGGGACGCTTTACTCAGAAGAATAGATGGAATGGCGATTTGATCTTTTCCTTTGCGAGTTTTCCTTGACTTCCCCTTCTTCTTCCTCCACACTTATAGATGTCTGATGATTGATCGGAAATATTCTTTTTTTAGCCGGAAAGGAGATGTATCTGTCCTTGCGCTCGTTGCGATGGGGATTCTTGTTCTTGGGACAATCATCACGAATGCATCTACCAGAAGCAATTCACAGGATATTCGCTCGAGAGCACAAGTTGCACCTACTCTTACCCCTATCCCCACAACGGCCTTTAGTAGCGAGTGTGGTGATAGTTCATGGAGTTGCACATTTGGAAGTCACTTTAACTGTGCGAATTCATCCACAAGGAATCTTTATGAAAGTGTTTGGTGCTGTGGAAAAGAGAGATGGAACTATGAAGAAGCGAATAATTATGGCTTTGACCCGAATGTTTGCAGTGGAAAAGTCTCCAAACTTAAAAGCGAAGGGTGTCTTCCACAAGACATGTGCGGCAGCACATCGACAAGCACATCTCCCACGCTGACCCCCACAATAACTCCTGATCCGAAAGTTACACCTACTCAATCTCCCCCTGCCTCTCGATGTAGCGTACAATGTATTTATAACCCGGGTGACGGAAGCGGCTGTTATGTGGGACACTGTCTGGATTCAAGTAAGCCTTGCTCTACCAGCATAAACTGTGGATATGTCGCAGCCTGCGCAGGAACGTCTGGACGGGATGAGAAAATTGCATGCGATGGTACTATTCCACCTGTCTCACCTACTTCAACTTTGCAACCAACCAATACCCCAATTCCCACACCAACAATTGACCCTATTGTCTGTATTGCTGGACCCACTCCATGTAACAAGCCAGAAATATACGCAGTAATTAGTCCGTATGATAGAGACTGTCAGAGACGTGTCGTTGGAGCATGTGGAGAAAGTGGAACGGGGTTACAAAACACCTGGATTATACCAGGAAGTGAGTCTTCAGCTTTCTCCTGTCCGAAAAATAATACAATTCCTACAAACTGTATATTACAGTCAACTAATCCTCCCCCTAAATCAGGATCTGACACTAATCCTCCCCCAGATACTAAACTTCCTCCACAAAGTAACTTCACACCTGAGTGTCCTTCCGGTAAACTTGTCTACTACTCGCAACGAGATCCAACTTACAGTGCTACGCAGTTCGATGGCCAAATAAATACAAAAAGTGGATTGCAACAATGCACGCTAGGTGTCGGTGGATGTGGAATTGTCACTCTCTCTATGGTGCTTTCCTGCTATAAAAACCAGTCATTAAACCCCACAACGGTAACAGGAACATATTTTAAACAATGGGAATATGGTTGTATGAATAGACTCGGCCATATAAGCTCGATACTTCAAGGTCAAAGATTTATCGTGAGTGGCGAAAAAGCTCTTTCAGGGAGAAATTTTCTATCACAATCTGAACAAGCTATGATTCGTCAAGATTTATCCAATGGATCTCAAATCATCATGGCAGCAAATTATTTTTGGAGCGGTGCTTCCCCGAAAGAATGGGTGGGGCATATTTTCTGGGTAACAGGCATGGATGAAAATGGTGAGCTCTATGTTATGGATCCATTTTACGGATGGGATACAACAACTTCCTCACCGTTTTCTTACCCGATGCCTAGAAGTAGTGTAAAAATTCGAGGTACAGAAACACCGCGGGATATTCAATATGTGCAATATTTTGCGTTTCACCCACAATGATCGTACAGTATCTTTATGAAAAGTAAAATTATTCTTTTTAGCAGTATTACCGGAGTTTTTCTATTGACTATCATATATGTATTTGTCATCAGAAAAACTCAGAGCGAATCTATCCAAACGAGTGTAATTATCCAACCTACAGAGGTACCGCCAAATTCCATGGGATATGATTCAGACACTGAACCAAACACGACAACTGAGGTTTCAAAAAAACGAACACAGCTTCAACAACAATTACCGATAACAACATCATCTTTTACCATTACATACAATCCACACCCATATAAATACACTGTGAAGATACAACCACCTTTTACAGAAAGTAGAAAAGTATTTGATGATTGGATAAAAAGTCAGGGATTCCAGCTCATTCCGTTAAGCGAGTTTGAAATCAAGTAAGTTCACAACACATGCTGTACTACTGAGGGAAGCTCCAGGCATCATCTTTCATTTTACCGGGAAACTGAGATAACTCAGTGCGGTGAAGCGGAAGATCACGGTTTTTCAGATCAAACTTCGTCATATCGTCGGGAGGAACTACTTGATCAGCAGCTGTATGTTTAATTCCTACAAAATTTTCTATGTTGGTCCAGAGATTGTGAGCCTGAGTCTGAACATTTTGCCATAGAGGATCAAGGTTCTGTCCGATAGTATCTATACCCTGTTGAGCATTTGCTGAAACGTTGGCAAGTGGACCACCAGCGCCAGTGAGTGCATTCCAACCATTTTCAACTTGTTGCCACACACCACTCCCAATACCGTTTAAAAACGATCCCGCTTGTCCTAAGAGTCCAGATGCGGCGTTTACCGCTGCAGATACATACCCTGTGGCTGCGCCAGTAAGTGCCTGCCAACCAAACGCAACTGCAAAGGCAGGTAGACTACTACCAACAGCCAACCCCAAGACGCCTTGGGCATACCACCATCTTTCATGTCCTTTTATAAGATCTGGCAATTTTTCTTCAATTTCTTTCTGAATTTTCGGATCCTTGACAGCTTCTTTTTGAAGTTCTGAGTAAATTCTTTCTCCTACCTTACTCGCTTCTTCGAATTTCTCAATATGTTTCTTATTCATTCCCCATTCTATCGCTCCAGGATTAGACATATCGTCCACTGACTGACGGAAGACATCAGCTGCTGCGGCCTTTCCCAACAGTTGTATTTTTTTCTTCACTGAAGTATCTGCAAGCCGTTTTTCACCTTTCTCACCTGAGTATTTTAAAACGTCTTTCACCTCGTTATTTTGCAAAATGAAACGATTTGCAAGAAATCTGGATGGAAGCATCACGACACTATGAAGCTTCCCCCAGAACCCTTTATTCTTGTTGTTAATAGAGACGGTAAGTCGGGCAGCATTATCAAACCTCTCGCCAAAGGCTCGCCTACCCAGGAACCGTCCGGTGACAATCGCAAGTGCTGAGAGGCCAGCAGACTTCAAAGGACCAAGAAGTGGGTCAGCAACATGATTCATAAGACCTAAGATTGCTTCGCGTGATCCGGTAACCGCAGCAATTGCGGGTGTACCCAAATCTCGATGCTCAATCGGTCCCAGTTCCGTATATGCTGTTACCCGCTCATGAAGCATGTCCTTATATCGGGAATCTACAGATTCCTTGGGCACAGCGCTTGACGGTTTATCCACATGCACTCTTAAATCATGATCTATCTCAGTAGGTGAAGTGGGGTGTTTCCTGTCATCTACATACTCGTCTTTATGTTCATCCAGAGAATGATCTCCTTCTCTTTGTCTTTTATCAAGTTGTTCTTGGAGTTGCTTCGGAATAAGTGCGTCTGTTGTGATTCCTGTGGAATCCATAAAAGTCTTCATATTTGCCAAATGTGCTTGATCTGGAGGAAGGTTAACTTTTACAGTCGGTAAAGGGGCAGTATTTGGGGACAAGTAATCAGGT
>CAZYQZ010000083.1:0-6067 GCA_964649915.1 uncultured Gammaproteobacteria bacterium
ATTGTAAGAGTAGCGCCCCGTTCGTCTAGCGGCCTAGGACAACAGGTTTTCAGCCTGTGAATCGCGGGTTCGAATCCCACACGGGGTACATACAAAAATCGCTCAGTAAATCTGAGCGATTTTTTTATTTTTAGTTAGTAAGTGTGTACGTGTTTATACTTTTTATTATATATATTGACTTATAATAATATTCTTTTTAATGTAAGATATGTAAGGTATTTATTACCTGCGAGTTTAACTATTTTAATATTTACGGTTTGAAAAGGAGCACGGTATGGATGAAGAAATATCTTTAGATACATTGGGAAATTTAGATAGCTTAGACAATACACAAGCTGCACAAGAACAACTAACAAAAGAACAGGTCCGACAACATGTTATGGACCTAGCATCACCTGATTTAATAAATGATTCAGTCTGGAAATTCAGACCTGCACACGTAAGTGATGTAAGTGAAGGAGTAGACCATAATGGGAGAGAATCTGTGATTTATACAATTAGAAGAACCGATAATAACAACACGATTCAACTCATCGTCAATAAACCCGAAACAGATAATCCTTCTGGAGAATTTCATGTCACACTAAAGCATTCTGATTATAAAAATAAAACGGACAGCAAGGGAAATCAGGATGAATCAATTGATGTCCTAGAAGAAGAAATTGATTGGAATATCAAGCCACACACCCCTCGAGAAGGGGCAAATGGGACAGAGAGTTGGCAACTACACGAAGGTGATGAGGTAAAAGTAAGTATGGCGGGTAGACAGAGAAAGCGTCATGATTTGGAGTTAGCAGGATCAGGAGTCCATCCTCTGAAACCTCGGGAAGTAGAACATGTTTCAAATGTTGCTGGACTCATACGATTATACGATAGTATTAACCATGCAATTCCACCCAACGATGTGAGGGTACCACCCAAAGTATCAATAGTCTCTCCTGTGCATTAATTAATACTCCCTAAAAAGGTGTGAAAAATAGATAAAGCATATTTTTGATCGTATACATTTTCCAATAGTAGATAGTATCACGTCTGTTTTGTTACAGTATATATATGATAAATGAGTTGGTAAGTGCGTTTGCACTCGGTCTTGTCGGAGGAGCTATTCCTGGACCAATTCTTACCGCAATCTTCACAGAGATACTTCAAGTAGGTCTTATAAAAAGTTTTCGAATTATCCTGCTTGGAATGCTCACGGAGACCATAGTGGCACTGGTGTGTTTAGTAGGATTATCTTCTTTTCATTTTCCCGAATCAGTTTTCAGAGCGATATCCTTTTTGGGCGCGATCATCCTTATTTGGCTTGCAAGCTCGATTTGGAAGATAAAGCAAATCGACACGAAGAAACGTGTACATTTCAGTGCTTGGAAGATCGTTGTGATGATACTGGCAAATGGGGCCTTGTGGATATTTTGGATCACTGTATGTGTGCCGAAAGCGATTCTTTTATCTCACACGATAGCCTTTGGAGGATTATTTTTTCTACTATTTGTAGAGATAGGATGGCTAGTATCCACCGCGTCGATAGCGTTTGTTTTCTCTCGTTTCCGAGGATGGCTTTCTAAGCCTTATATTGTTCCAATTATCTTTAAACTCTTTGCTCTCGCATTCGTTTACTTTGCTGTTACTTCTATATATCAGAGCATAGTATTCTTCTTAGGAAAGTAACCAACACTTTCTTCACCCTCTCTCTCCGTTCCCTTAGAGTATAAGAGAGTCAAATCTCAGTTCTAGTGATAATTTGGACAAGAATATGGTATACTTATTTATAGAAAGGAGAAGTAATAGATTAGTTAATCAAATCTATCAAAAAAACTATGACCGGAGTAATTAAGAAAAAAACTGATAGAGGCTTTGGATTTATTAGTCGAGAAGGTGAAGTGAAAGACCTGTTCTTTCATTCAAAAGACCTAGTTGGTGTTACCTTTGACGAAATCCGAGAAGGAGAAACAGTATCCTTCGAAGTCGCCGATGGCGAAAAAGGCCCAAGTGCTAAAAACGTAAAACGTGCTTAATATCAAGATTGCTATGTAGTGATGAAAGTCACTATATAGAGGATATTATTCCAATCCCTCCCTGCGAAAGCGGGGAGGGATTGTTTTTACTCGGGAGTTTTATTACGGTTGGGTGGTAGGTTCAGGTGAAGGTTTGGTTCCTTTAAGACTCGCCCGTGCTTCTTTAAGATCATTTCGTGCCGTTCTTACTGAGGTACGTGCGCTATCAAGGCTGGGTTTATTTTCCGGATACCCATTCGGATCAAGAGTAGAGACTGTAGATATAGCGCTGTTTGCTTGAGTTATCGCATCATTAATCTTCGTGAGTGCTGTTGGGTCTTGGGTCATGCCTTTCATTATGTCGGCTATATCCAATATTTCGTCAGCTGCTGCAATGATACGAATCTTGGGCATAAATAATAAGAATATCCTGTATGAATCAACAATTGATTTCTTATCGGCCTTTAAGGTTTCTAAATCCGTATCTGCTTCAATCTTGGTACGAAGTGTTTGAAGAGATGATATTTGTGTGTTTACCTGACCTGAGAGTGAGACCTTCTGATCTGCTGATAGCTTTTTTAGACTATTGATACGCGTAATAAGGGCGGTCAGTGCCGTAATGCGTCTGTCAATTTCTGCGTATGCTTTATCTTTTTTTAAGGATACCTTTTCTTGTTTTCTCTCTTCTTGTTTCGCAGCTCTTGTAGGATTGGGGGTGATCTCCACAGCCAATATAGGCTGTGTGATAGAGAGAAGAAGTATACTCGCAAGTCCGACTGAAGTGATATGGGTGATCGACAGCTTTTTCATTTGGAACGTACCTTTCGTACATGAAAATATTTGTAATAAGAAAACTCAGTTATTCTGTAGTTACATCAATGGGATCATCCGTTGCAGACATCCCAGATACGTCTGTATCAAGATTTTTCAATTTCGTGTCCAGTTCAGTCTCACTCACCGGTCCATTTGTTGGTTGAATCTGGGCCGCAACCGTCGGATTCTCTGTTACCGCTTGTGACGTCTGCTGGGTGGTAGGAGTTGGAATCGCTATTGATCGTGATTGTTTCTTCGCAAGCAAGAAGACTCCCACACCGATGAGAAGAAGTACAAGAATAAATGCTATGAATATAGCTTGGTCATTTTTTGGTTTAGTGTCTGTCATAGTAGTATGGGTTTACAAAGCGTTGTAAACAACTTGTTGTCCTTTCATATATATACTACCGAAAGTGAAGAATAAATCAAATATCCCATTTTTATCATTACACGACTTACTGAGAAAAGTCTGAAATGAATTCTGTATTTTTTATCCAGTTCATCTTCAGATTCTTCTTAGTCTTGACAAGTAGGATAAAATGGTTTGTTATCAAAAAGGCGATATGAAAAATCTCATCATTGTTGAATCACCAACGAAAGCTCGCACTCTCTCACGCTTCTTAGGATCTGATTATCAGATCGAAGCGACGATGGGTCATGTGCGTGATCTTCCTCAAGATCGTTTGGGAATTGATATGGAACACGACTTTACACCTATGTATCAAACGATTGTTACAAGAAAGAAAATGATCGCTCAGCTGAAAAAATTAGCAGCATCAGCGCAGAAGGTGATTTTGGCAACAGACCCTGATCGAGAAGGAGAAGCAATAGCCTGGCATGTAGCCAATGTTCTTAAGCTTGATACGAAAGACGATACGAAAGTCCAACGAATTGTTTTTCATGAGATTACCAAATCCGCTATTCTGGCGGCACTCTCCCATACCCGTGGGCTTGATATGCAACTTGTGGATGCCCAGCAAGCAAGAAGAATTTTGGACCGCCTGGTCGGATATAAACTGTCGCCTCTTCTGTGGAACAAGATTGGAAAAAGATGGCTTAGTGCAGGACGCGTACAATCTGTAGCAGTTCGGCTGATAGTTGAACGGGAACGGGAGATTCAAGCGTTTGTGGCAACTGAATATTGGGAAATAGAGGTAGAACTTCAAAAACAAAGTGAAGAAGGAAAACTAATCGCACGATTAGTGAAAGTAGGAGGTGAGAAGGTTGAGATACATGATAAAGTACAAGCGGATACCCTAGTATCTAACCTTCAGACATCCACCTATACAGTTACTAATCTTGAAACCAAGGATGTTCGTCGTTTTCCTTACCCTCCATTTACCACATCGACATTACAACAAGGGGCTTCAAATAAATATGGATGGAGCGCGAAACGAACAATTTCTTTGGCACAAAATCTGTATGAGGATGGATATATTACCTACCACCGAACTGACTCAACAAATATCTCAGCTGAGGCAATCACCACGATACGTTCACACATTAAACAAATGTACGGGGATCAGTACTTACCGAATGATCCTAAGGTGTATAAAACAAAATCAAAAGTTGCTCAGGAAGCTCATGAAGCAATCAGACCAACAAACGTCACCAACGATCATTCAGTTGAAGATGAGATTGCTCAGAAACTTGGTCGTGAAGCTGTACGGTTGTACGAGCTTATAAAAAAACGCTTTGTTGCATGTCAAATGAACGAGGCGGTTATGGAGTCAACTGGGGTAGATATAGACGCTGTACCAAACGGTGGTCAACCTATCTATAGCTTTCGGGCTAATGGACAGCGTGTGAAGTTTGACGGATGGCTTGCGGTTTACGGGACAACTGCGATAACGAAAACGCAAACAAGTCAGACAAAAGATGAAGAATCAACTCAAGAAAAAGATGAAAATAGAGAACTTCCACAACTCACACGTTCTGAAGTCTTACGATTTCTTGCGCTGTCTCCACTTCAGAAATTTACTCAACCTCCACCTCGCTACAATGAGGCGTCACTCATAAAAGTATTAGAGGAGAAGGGGATTGGTAGACCATCAACGTACGCACCGATTATTTCGACTATTCAGGATCGAAAATACGTTGAGAAGGTAGAGCGCAAATTTATTCCAACGGACCTTGGGATGGTAGTAAATGATTTTCTTGTTACGCATTTTCCCGATGTCTTTGACATCTCTTTTACAGCGAAGATGGAAGATGAATTGGATAATATTGCAAATGGCCAGATGCAATGGATACCTCTTATTCATACGTTTTACGATCCATTAGGTTCACGGATTGAGACTGTATACAAGGAAGCGCAAAAGGTCAAAGTTGACTTTGGTACAACCGATGAGAAATGTGAAAAGTGTGGAAGTTCGATGGTGGTACGGATGTCCAGGTTTGGAAAATTTCTGGCATGTAGTACGTTTCCTGAGTGTAAATTTACCAAAAATATTATCGAAAAGGCTGGTATACCATGTCCAAAGTGCGGAGGTGATATTATCGTCAAACGTACAAGAACTGGTAAACAGTTTTATGGATGTAGTAATTATCCAACATGCAACTTTGCCGCATGGAAGAAAGAAGAGATTCTAAAAAACCTCTCACAACCTCCAGCGCCTCAAACACAAACTCAAACTGAACATATAAAAACGCAAAATTAATTTTGGTATACTGGAATGAATGTCCCGCTTACTCTTTGTAATTCTAGTTTCTATTTTTTGGTTTTACGCTCCTTCGGTTTCCTACGCCGCCACTGGACCTGTCCAATGCGGAAGTAGCCCCATAGATCGGGCAAAAGAGTGGCTACTGGGTATCGATTGTCGGATGGGACAGTATATACAAGCTGGTTTGCCAGAACATACAATCAATCTAAACGGATCTGCGGCCCTACCTTCAAACACACCCTCAAATAATACAGCGCAGAATGAAACTACGAGTGTAGAGCAAAAGTATTATGTAGTCGGAGCAATGAAAACTCCGAAACCAGTACCCTTTGAGATAGGGAATTGGTTTAAAGAACAATTGGCAAAAACCGGTATTATTCCAAACCAGAGCGCCAAAGATACTTCAGCAAGTTGTCTTCCCCCTGATATGGCAGTGAAATTTGATAAAAATAATACGGCTTGGGGAGCATGTCAATGCGCTGGTCTTCCAAGTTGCGGTACCGATAACCAACCCTCCTGGAAATAATTCTCTTTGAGTTGCTTTTGGCGATATAGATGCCTATAATGAGATTGGTATGGAAGATTCTCGTGGAAAAT
>CAZYQZ010000084.1:0-6036 GCA_964649915.1 uncultured Gammaproteobacteria bacterium
GTGCCAATGGAACAACTGGAGATACTGGATATTATGGACCCACTGGGAGTACTGGTGCAACCGGAACTACTGGATTTATCGGACCAACCGGTGCATCTGGCGCTACTGGGGAAACTGGTCCCACGGGAACAACTGGAGCTACTGGCTATGTTGGACCAACCGGTAGCACGGGTGCAACCGGATTTATCGGACCAACCGGTGCATCTGGCGCTACTGGCATAGCGGGTGAAACTGGACCCACAGGTGTAACAGGGACAACTGGTGGGACTGGGGTAATGGGACCAACAGGAAGTACTGGTTCCACAGGTGCAACTGGTGAAACTGGTCCGACTGGAACAGTTGGATCTACGGGATATGCCGGACCAACCGGATCAACGGGAACAACAGGTAGTACTGGAGTAACAGGCGTTGTTGGTCCGACAGGTGCAACTGGTGCAACTGGTAGTATTGGCCCGACTGGAACAAGTGGATCCACCGGTGGATTTGGTCCAACGGGCGTAACCGGTTCTACTGGGTTGGCTGGACCAACGGGGTCAACTGGTGCCACGGGTGCAGGCGGTATTGGTGGTACAGGATCAACTGGATCTACTGGCGCCACAGGAGATAATGGACCAACGGGTCCCAGTGGATCAACTGGTTTCACTGGACCAACTGGCGTGACAGGAGCAACGGGTGGATTTGGTCCAACGGGCGTAACCTGTTCTACTGGGTCCGGTGGACCCACCGGAACAACAGGCGCAACTGGTGCTGCCGGTCCAACGGGATCAACTGGGGCAACAGGAAATATTGGACCAACTGGAACAACTGGAGGTACCGGAGTTGGTGGTCCTACAGGCGCAACAGGAACAACTGGATCGACAGGAGAAGCTGGACCTACTGGGTCTATTGGATCAACTGGAAGCGCTGGACCTACTGGGTCATCTGGTAGTACAGGATTTTTCGGACCAACCGGTGCAACGGGAAGTACGGGATTGGGTGGACCAACTGGTACAACTGGAGCAACAGGGGGAATTGGTCCAACCGGGTCTACTGGATCGACCGGATCGAATGGGCCAACGGGCACAACCGGTGCATCAGGAGTAATAGGCCCCACTGGATCAACTGGAGCAACTGGAACAGTTGGTCCTACAGGAAGTACCGGGACAACGGGAACAACCGGCGTAGTAGGCCCCACTGGATCAACTGGAGGTACAGGATTAGTTGGACCCACAGGTACAACTGGTGCCACAGGTGAAGCTGGACCTACAGGCGCAACTGGAACAACGGGCAATATCGGACCTACTGGAACGACTGGTGCAACAGGGTTGATAGGGCCCACAGGATCTACTGGAACGACTGGATCAACTGGAGTTGTTGGACCAACCGGATCAACTGGGACAACAGGAGAAATTGGACCCACTGGAGCTTCTGGTTCGACTGGTAATATAGGTCCCACTGGGGCAACTGGAACAACTGGATGCACAGGATTTGGAGGACCAACCGGATCAACGGGTTCAACAGGACTTGTTGGTCCAACTGGGAGTAGTGGTTCAACGGGAACAACTGGTGTAGTTGGATCAACTGGCTCAACAGGATGTACAGGAGTAATTGGACCCACGGGTGTTACTGGAGCCACAGGAGTTGCTGGCCCAACTGGATCTACAGGAACAACTGGTACAGTTGGTCCTACAGGACCAGTTGGTCCGAGTGGAGTATCACTCTTATGGGAAGATAAGGATTGCGGAGGTGCGAATAATTGGTGTGGCGTTATCTATCCATTTTTAGACCCAGATTCTCAAGCATTAGCACTTGGATCTGTTGTTAATAACTCAACCGCATCATCTTCAGCTGAAATTTTCTTTACTCCAGTTGCTAATAAAAATTCATGGATAAACGTTACAAATGGGAGTTTTGGAATTGGTACGACTGCTCCCGTAGGTAAATTAGATATCGCTCAAATTTCCACAAATGGCTCAAAGGCTATTGTGACAAATTCCAATCAGACAGGGATTTTGGGCGGATCGTTATACTCACTATACTCTACTCTTAGTTCAGCAGGATTTGACTCTGTTATTACAAGCAGTTACGGAGTTTATAATATTGGCACGATGTCGGGAGGTTCAGATGCTCAAACAGATACCTACGGTGTTTATAATAATTTTACAGCAAGTTTCGCCGGAGGCGGAAGTAGCGGTTCTACATATGGCCTATATAACAATCTCCTAGCCGGCTCAGCTTCTGCATTTGGTACAAACGACCTCTATGGTGGGTATACCAATGTGAGAACTATCTCCTCCGGAAATTCGACCGGCTACGGATATTTTTACTCATCTGATAATGGTTCAACAGGTGGAAAACAATACGCTTTTTATGGAAATATGACGAATGGTACTGCAACAAAAGTAGGAATTTATATTAAAGGAGAAACAAATAATTATTTTTCAGGAAGTTTGGGCATTGGAACTTCTTCTCCGGCTTCCAAATTAGATGTCTCGGGTAACATTACAACCAACGGCAGTCTTGGAATCGGTACGACCGCTCCAGCAGACAAACTTCATATTTTAGCGGTCAATGCTTCCGATAATATTCTAAACGCACTCAGACTCTCCCGTGCAAACAGCGGCGCAGCAGGAGGAAATGGTCTGGGTACTGCGATTGATTTTTACCTTGAAGACTCGACAAGCAACCTGTCTCAAGAAGCAGGCAGGATAGATGTCGTTTGGGAAGATTCCACAAATGGAAGTGAAGATGCATCTATGCGGTTCAATACCATGGTCGCAGGAACTCTCACAGAGGCGATGCGCGTAGATGATCTTGGGTACGTTGGTATAGGGACAACTGCTCCAGCTTCTGCTCTTGATGTTGCAGGTAAAGTAACTGTTGGATTAAACAGTAGCAGCGGTAATTTCGCACTCTGCCACGATTCTAATGGCACTGCGTCTTCAGGTCAAGAAATTATGGATTGTAGTGACACCCCTTCTGCTGACTATATGGAAATGTATCCAGTAGATGAAGCTGCACGTACAGGAGATATTCTTATTACTTCCGAGAATATCACGACAACTACCTTTGGTGAAACGCTAGTTAAACTTACTCTTGCTAATTCAGCTTATCAGGCAAGTATGATTGGAATTTTTTCAGATCCTACTCGCGCGTCCGATTTTAACACGATTGGTTACAATATTCGATCTGAAGATAATCCGCAACCTGTTGCTCTCAATGGACGCGTACTTCTGAATATTGCACCTGATTCTGATGCTGTCGAACCCGGCGACTTCTTAACATCCTCTGGTTCAGTGCTCGGAAAAGCTATGAAAGCAACCCAACGAGGACCAGTCATTGCAAAAGCGTTAGAAAGATGGACTCCTAACTCTGGTAAATCAAGTCTTATGGTCTTTGTTCATTCATCATGGTATGACCCGAGTATCGCACTTTCTGATACCGGCAAGGTTGTGATTAAAAAAATAACTAACTCTCAACCAGATACTGATGAAGATTTATACCAACTTACTGTTGATGACCAGAATGTTAAAACCGTTGGTACGTTCTCAAAAGCTTCTGTTGGCACTCTGAATTCTGGACTGATCACATCGCTTGATGCATCTGTTTCTGGAATACTTCGAGTAGGTAAAATTTTTGCAGATGAGATATATTCCAGGACGATTACGACTGGGCAGCTTACTGAAATCTCTACAACCCAATCCCCGCTTTCCTCGAGCATACAAAGCGCTCAGCTTGCATCACTTCAAGCATCAATCAGCTCTCTTTCAGATACGGTTTCCACGTTATCAAGCTCATTATCATCAATTACCAACTCATCTCTATACTCTCTTTTTGCTCCAAACTCGTCTTATTCTTCACTCTCAACACCGTATAGTAGTAGCGACTCAGCCGCTCTAACTATGTTGTCACTAAGGTTATCAGTTTTAGAAAATACGATATTTTCACAATCAAGTAGTTCAGCGTTTCTCTCAAATCTCTCTGTACCCTCATCTTCCTCTTCAGCTTCTATCACCGGTGCACCACTGGTTACAGAGAACTTAACAGTCTTTGGTAATACCAATCTTTCAGAAGTAGCAATCACTGGCAACATCACTTCCGGTCTTTTAAATATAAAAGGACTTGATGATAAATTGCCTTCAGGATCAAGTATTTCGACACTTTCAGGACCATTACGACTACAACCTGAAGGCTTAAACACTGTTGAAATTGCAGGATCAAAAGTCATAATCGATGGAAGTGGAAATATTACAGTAAGTGGTGTCGTGAAAGCGAAAGAATTTGGAGTTGATCGAGGGGACACAGCAGGCGCAAGTGCAGGAATCGCCACTCTTGCAAGTGGAGAAACAGAGTTGACGATTGAAACAACGGCTCTTGAAGATGCTTCCCTTATTTTTGCCACACCTCAGGAACAACCAGTTGCAGTGTCGGCACGAAAGTTCTCAGACACATCGTTTAGAATAAAGATTAGTCAACCTGTGTCAGAGACACTTCACATTAACTGGTGGATAGTCAATTAATGTAAAAACCACCTTCCTTCGCTAGACCCCCATACGATCTTAACTTCTTTTCGATGGAACGTTCCCCCATACTTGACACAAGGAAACTTCGAGTGTGTAATACTTCTGTGGAACTTCCAGATCGATATCAAGTAAAAGAGTTTTTATTGAGTAAAACCGCGCTGATTTTTCTTGCCGTTGCAGCCTGGACTATCCCTTTTCTTGTTCTTCTCTCCATGTTCTCGACCTACTCCCGTGGAAGAGCTGCAAGCCATGTTGTAAGTATTCAACCAGAAACAGGAATCGTTCTTGCTCCTGCTCTTCAAGTGCGCGACACATACGCGTCGGGTGGATATAGTGTCCAGTATAACGGTCCAAAAGCGTCGATTTCAGATGATCAATGTAGTCAAATACAAGTAAAAAGAAATGTTTCCATTATTTCAGATGAACTCCCCAAAGGTGAATATCGAATTCTGACTCGTCTTGCAGCACCACAAGATACACAACCATCAGTTCTCATTCAGGTTGATGACGCGACTAACACGTGTGTAGTATCTGTGCTTACCATGATCTCAACAAAGGATTCTACAACCGGATGGGATTGGGCAATTGATACACTGACAATTCCCAAGAATGGAATCTATACGATAAAAATTGCAGGTGGAGAAAATGGTGTACGAGTAGATAGAGTGATACTAACAGATGATCTGAAATGTGAACCGAAAGAAACTGGTGATAACTGTGCTGGTGTTACAGCAGTCTCACCCACTCCCTCAATGTCAAAATAAAAAACACCACATACGACGAGCAACCAAAAAAACAAAAACACGGCTGCCCGCCGTATGTGGGTAGAAGCAATCAGCTGCGAGGCGATGATTGCAAACTAAATATCGAAAAGGTAGACCAGATTACGGCTGCCAGTGAACTGTAAAGTTCACGATGCTGCCATTCGGAGTCTTTCCCGAAACCAAGAAATCCCAAGCTGCGTCGCTTTTCTGGCAGTTTACGAGCACCCCCGCTTCCAGGCATATCAAAGTACCTGAACGACGAGCCCGAAAACTATATTTGGCTGCCGAATTCATGTACGTGGCATCTTGAGAATCACCACTATATATCCATCCGGGGCTATCTTTAATCGAGCAATTACCGCATTTTTGTTGTGGCTTATACCCAGCAATCTGCCCCATTGAGATTGCTTTGATTGATATTCCCTCATGAGTCACGAGGGGATTTGTTGACACACTCTGACAAGCCGCTAAAACAAACAAAACGGCTACAAAAAGACCGGAGAAGAAAACCCTATTCATTTTCCTTTTTAACCTCTCCTTCACTTCTCTCTTCGAGTTGAACTTGTTGAGCTTAGTGAAAAAAAGGCTGTTTTCCTTAACTTGGACTTATTTTGTTGTTTGTGGGATCCATTCTCCTCGCAGAATAGACGGAAAAGGAAGAGTAGATACCGACCTGATACCCACTCTCCCCTTCCTGTCTACCTGTAAGAAGAAGTAACATAAGACGACGATAGCCGTCTTCCTCGCATTTTCAATGTGCTATATCCAAA
>CAZYQZ010000085.1:0-5962 GCA_964649915.1 uncultured Gammaproteobacteria bacterium
ATATTTACCCTGTTCATTGCAGCCAGTTGCATCTTGGTGATAAACATAGCACCAAGTAGGGCAGCATTATCCTCACCTAATTTTCCCTGGGAAAGATTTAAAATCATGATCTTGCCCTGATTCATGATATCTTCAAGATCAATAGTTGATGCCGGATGTCCTATGATTTGACGAATAGTTGGTGATGCCACAAACTGTCCTACTTTATTCTGGATTGGTGCGATAGCCTCAGTTCTTAGTCGGGGTTGCATCTTGTCGAACTCATTGACCCAGAAGTTATAGAGTATTTTATCTTGTACTTTTGGTATCAACTTTCTGCGAAAGTTATCATCAGCCAGAAGATCCGGTACCATTGTAAGAGTACTATTTGGAATTTCCAGGAGTGTCATAATGGTGTTTCGCAAAATATATTCAAGTCTAGGTCCCCAAGAATACGCATAGAGCTTACTAAAAATCGAAACGATTCCTGATGATACGAGCTCCTTATGAATGGGATTTTTTACTTCCAATGGATTCACCCAAAACGGCCGTTCGTGATTAAATGGCTCCAAATAGACGACGTCGTTCATGCGGTATGATGGAACATAGTCTAGGAGAAGTTCAGAAAGATCTCCGTGGGGATCAATAACCGCTACTCCTTCTCCGTTTCTCATATCGTTAATAGCCATATTCGCAATAAGTGTGGATTTTCCTGTTCCAGTTTTTCCGATAGCGTAGACATGCTTTCTTCTATCTGCACGCTTTATACCGTAGGTCATCATTTTATTTTTAAATTCTGCCTTCGCGAAGAAGTTAATTTCGCCCTTCTGTTCGTCAGTAAGTCCTTCAGCAATTGGCAGATTTTGCGGAGGTTCTCCTACCATTGCGCGTCCCCAAGCGATATTCTTAATTCCTGCAAGGAGAATTGTTGGTGGATGAAAAAGAGTTGCCAGCTCTGGAGACGTCATGATCTGATGTCTGGGCATATGGCTTTTTTCTCTTTTTATGATTCGTTCAAATACTACCTTCTTCCAGAAGAAGCGTGGTCGTCGTAGAACCAGTCTATTTCCATCTCCCATTGCAAATGCACCGTATGTACCAGCTATATTGTGAAGGAGGGATAATGCTTTCTTTTGATCATCAGCTCCAGTTACAATGCGGATGTAGGTGCGATATCCGGTGTGGTTTGCCTTTTCCTCAATAAGCGTTGCTTTCGGGTACGGTTTAGTTTTGCCAGGAGTCTTACCCGATGTGTCAGGAATACCGCGCTCCAGCATCTTATGAATTGTTGATTGCCAGGGAAAATGGGGAGGTTCCACTATCATTTGAATGAGGGCTGTTTCACCGGGTGCAAATTTAGACAGTGTACCTACTATCGATGAAAGTGGGTCCAAATCTTTAAATTCGCTATACGTCTTAAAAGGATAGAAGTAGGATGTGGCAAGTTCCAGATTACCGATAGCAAGAAACTTGCTCTTAACGATTTCTCCCATGTATTCTGGAACGGGAGTAATAAGAATTTTCGGATACTGACTTGTCAGCTGGCTTTCGATAAATGTCTGGAAAGATTTCGGAACGATAGAATAGAAGTGAATTGTTTGATTATACGTTGCAATTTCAAAAGATAGAGTACGTATTTTTATCCAGAGTCGCTTCCAATGAGGTATATGACCGCCAGAGTAGAGCGCCGAGAAAACCTGCTCCATCGATGATGGTGTTTCTTCTGCTGTCTTAGGAGTCTTTAACTCCAAGACTACTTTTTGCTCTTGAGCCATACACTGTAAGTATAGAGGAAAACTGTAAGAGAATAAAGAAAGCTTTACTATTTTATGGACCGATTGTAGGAGCTCCACTTGGTAATGGAACCATAGTTGGTGATGGGGTTATAGTAAATGTAGTTGTAAAACCAGCAACAATATAGTGTGAGGGCTCTCCACGAGGAACCCATACACCTGTTATTTCTGATTGTTTACCAACGTTTTTATTAAACTGTTTCTCAATAGCGTTGGTCGCTGCAGATATATAGAATCCTCCATTTGTCATGTTATCTCGAATAGAATAACATAAGCGTATATTGGTTACAGTATTTATCTTGCATTTAGATAATTTCTCTATTTTTCCCTGTACTATTGTCCACGTTGGGGTTGAAGCCGTCTGTTCACGCTCTTCCATGGCATAACTTCTTGAATCAGCTGATGACTTGTTGGTTTGGTTTGAAAAAAAGACTATCCCGATTGCGATAATAGTCAGAATGATAAGAACTGGAATGATGTGAACCTGAGTAAATGGTGATGAGTTTTTTGAGAATTTTCCGGTCGCCATACTAGTACAATACCAACGTAATTCATTTCTTGTCAAGAGGAATGAAATTATACTATTAGGTCGTGCTAGAACTTGACCCATATGTGGAAGAATGACCCCCTCCTCCCCATGTTTCCTGACGCCTCTCGATACCAGCCAAAAGAATCCCTGATGAGATAAGAAGTCTACGATCTATAGCTGGATTAGTATCTTTTATTTGCATTCCATAGGAAAGAGCAAATGGGTTTCTGTGTTGATTTATCTCCGCTACCACAGAACCGTCATTTGTTGTTATTGCATATTCTTGTGGGAAAAAAAGACTTCCAAGGAAACGAGTAAGAAAAGCAGACTGATTACTTTTTTCCCTTAGCTTTCCTATCTGCTTCCCGTCACCCCCGGTAATTGTCCACTCATCTCGAACTATGGAGGGAAGCCACTCTCTTTTGAATGAACCAACATTTTCACCACTTGTTGTATCAGTCACATCATATTTTGCCCACGCGTCGATAATATTATTTGTCTTAATACTAAGTAGTTCATCTTGTTTTTTATTATCAGGATATACATGGAAGTGCTCTTTTAGCTTAAACTCATCCTGGTGACCGTAAAGTACCTTTTTTCCATCAGAATCATATACATCGTATGAACCGCCGAAGAACTTCAGAAATTTACGACGAAATTTATAGAATTGTTCACCAAACGCTGGATTGAGGTTAGTTTCACGTTTCTTAAGCTCAGCTTCAACATAGAGGTTGTGTGTTTCTGGATTGGAAGCAAGTTGGTGAAGAGAAGTTGTTGAAATTGTTGCTTCTGGATGACGAACCTTTTCGAAAGATGGTACTACGGGCTTAGGTTCGAGTTTGTGCGCGGTATTTCTGTGTCCAAAATCTGTTTCCATATGGGTGTATTTAATATCCTATCACATTATTTACTTCCCCCAAAATATGCACTATAGGTTGACTAGAGTACTCAAAATCTATATACTTTCCAACAATCGTCTTATATAGAGAAGCCTAATACGCAATAATTCGAGCGCACATTTACATATCCTAAAAAAGTTTGGCTTAGGGGTATGAAGATAGCTTTTTTGTCTTCATACTCCTAAACCGAACATACATAGGAAAAAGAGAAGAGATCAAATAGGAGTTTAAAGTGAAAAGAGTAGGGGTATTACTCACGATAGGCGTAATGATCGCCTTTCTTGTGAGTCAAGCTGTAGCGTGGATCCCCAAGTTTGGAGACGACTATAAACCTGATTGCACACAAACAAGTGTCCAGCTTGCGTTTGGGGTAATCAACTCGATTATCCTGGCACAAAGCGCAGGTCAGAAGGTCGTTCAAATGATGTACCAGGGGCATAACTATGTAGAAATAGTTCTCGTAAGCCAGAATATTCCTGGCGATGAAGGACTGGCGGTCAAAGAGGTCCGCTTATATGCGAGAATTCGTGAATTCTCGGGTAAACAATTCACGAGTTTAGAGGAATTACGGCAGATGTTGAAATTAGTAGGGTTCAAACAAAATGCCTATACGTTTCGGTATGATGGTGTATGGGATGAACATCCCTGTCAGAATAATCTTCCTCCTCCGGGAAATGCCGGAGGGGAATGGAAACCGGGTCCCAATACTGGTGATCCTTTGTTGCCAAAGGTGTTAAGTCTGCTGGAGCCCCTTGCGATTGGAATGACAAATCCAATTGTTTGGGGTTGTTTCTTACTATTCATCGGGTTTTTGTGTTTGCGCTTTCGAAGCGCTTAAAAAGTCAAATCTCTTTTTCCTAACGGTAGGTACCACGATCGTGTGGTACCTTCGTGCATGAAGGTATCTCTGCCGATTATATCGGTTTTTAGGATACCCTTTGCGTTAGTTGTTTAGTGAGATGAATATCTTTCATTTTACTAATCCTAACGTAAAGGTAAATGGAAGAACCCGTATTAGTCTTTTTTGACAATAGCGTTGAAATAGAAATGTACGGGTTTTTTTTGTGGCAGTAATTATTTGACTATAGGTTTAAAAATATCTATAATTCTGCCTACTTTCTCATGGTATGAGATATTGCACCTTTACATATCATAAATCTTTCTAGTTCGAATCAGGGACGGGTAGAGACACCACTCTTTCCATCCCTGATTCGACGAAGAGAGAGGAGAAATCAGACAGAAACAAAAAACAAATTCATCCCGGAGGATTACAATGTTACGGAGTCATTTTTCAAGAGGATTGGTTATTCTTTTCCTTCTCCAAATCGTTTCGTGCTCGGGAATATTCTTTTATCCGCCACGATATGTATACGCTTCAGCGACAGCATCGGTGTGTGAGGAATATACGGAAGCTAATCGAGTGATTGATGCTCTTAAAAAAATGTGGTATCAATCAAACGAAAAGGGGACGTTCTATCTTTACTCAGATGAGGTCCCTGGTCTTGTCCAAGGAGTAAGCTCGGGATACGAGTCATCATTCTCCAGATGGTGGAGAATGATTGATCGGGAAGTGGAAACCGCGAATCTCCCGATGAAAATTATTCGATCAAGAAGCGCCTTTCAGCAGCTGTTGCAGAAAGCTGGCTATCAGTTAGAAAGCGCCTCGCACCTGATTCAAGATGACACCAAAAGCTACTATGAAGTTGAGAAATGGAGAAAAAAGGCAAATTATAACCCATGCAAACCACAACCCACGACAACACCCAGTCATAACAGACAAACAGTAAGTCAGCCTGTAGTCCAGTCTGCTGACAATACTTTTAGTCTTGTAGTGTTGGGGACTGGAGTCCTCGTAATGATGTTTGGAATGTTCGTGTTAACAAAAAATAGATTCTTTGGTGGTATCATCATAGCGCTCGCGTTTTTCGCGTTCGTTGCTGCAGCGATACCCCAACTCTAAGTAGACAGTTCTCCTCACAAGGTATCATGCCAAGTGGCAGCCGTCTCTCTCGGCCTTTAGACTCAATGTTGAGTCTAAAATGATACCTAGCGCATATAGGAAGTCTCCCACCCCTATGGTGGAATTTAGGATATATCCTTGCGTTAGTTTGTTTCTTGGGAATGAGCTTTTCTCGTTTTTAAAAACCACTAACGCAGGGGATAGGACAAAAAACCCGCTTGTTTACCTCCATACATCTTGAGTATGACTAGGGAAAAGCGGGTTTTTAGTGTATAAGTATAACTACTATAGGTTGATATAGAGATATTTATATGGTATACTTTCTTGTAAGATATTTTAAGCTGTACCACTTTTTGCGGTGCAGTTTTTAGCATTCTTGCACTTTAATATTCCTTGAGAACACCTCTTTTTTCGAACGGAGAGAGAAGGGAAGCAGGATTCAAAGCTGATTCTATTCTTTCTCCCGTTCGAAAATTTATTCGATTTACCGCAGTAAGCTATATATTAATATCTGAATATCATTACATTAAAGTTTTAATCGTAATGATAGGTCGGATTGCCGGAGGACTAAAAATGATAGGCAGAATCGTGGCAATTACCCTTGCGCTTATATTACTAATATGCGCAGCCTACTTGCTAGGAACTAGCTTGATATCGCAGTATCAAGGTTTGCAACTCATAAAGGAAGGGGATTCTATCCAAATCAATGGAAAATCTTTTACTTCAGCATTTGTAGAAAAAGATGGATCCATATATCCCGCAGTATCTGTTGGCGGAAATAGTTACATACTTATACTCAACG
>CAZYQZ010000086.1:0-5908 GCA_964649915.1 uncultured Gammaproteobacteria bacterium
GTAGATTTCCCATGATCGATATGGGCAACAATTGCGAAATTGCGAATATGACTTTGTGTATTCATGAGGCTTGATTATAACAAAAATAGAAGATACTAGCTGCTTTTATACGTAATATCCCATATAATAAAAAAATGCCTCAAACTGCCGGTTTAGAAAAACCTGAAAATATCCACTACACGAATATTGTAAGAGCTCTCGCCTGTATGACTATCGTTTGGACTCATATTTATCCAAATATTCCTATTACCCTTGGAGGAAAAAATTTGAGCTTTCTGTTTCACCCTAACTCCTCAACTATGGTATTTATTTTTTATTTTCTTTCAGCGTATGGTATAGGTTCGGGATTCGGATCCAAAAAATATATCTTCACCAAGAGATCCTTAATTACATATCTTCTTAACCGTATCTTTCGGATAGTACCACTCTATTTTTTTTGTCTTTCTGTTCTCTCAATAATTTTATATTTTTATTATCCAATCTCAATGGGTGCGTTCATTCAACTGATTACTTTTAATGCCGCTGACTCCTCGAATATCCCCCCACTTCTTAGCGGCTGGTTTATGATCTCCACACTCATGCAGTTTTATCTAGTGGCTCCAGCTCTCTATAAAGGAGTAGAGATAATTTCTCGAAAAATTAATTTTTACACGTTTGTATTTCTTATTATTCTTTTTGGAATTTTCATCCGCCAATTCCTTTTTTTGCAAGTGAAAGACGATCCCGTAATTTATACTCGTTTAGTTTTTACGACAGTTCTGGGCAATATAGATATTTTTCTCCTGGGAATTCTTTTTAGTACTAAAACAATATCTTTGAGTCTTTCGTCGTTGAAACGGAGAATGATCAAATATATTTTTATTATCACTGGAATTAGCTGGTATATGTGGTCAAGTTTTATACAGCATTCCATTGGGACAGATAACTGGGTAGTGCCGTGGGAGGAAGCGATGATGTACATTCTACCTGCAAGCACCTCACTTCTTATTGGCGTATTTCTCCTGTTTATAAAGAGTAGACATACACACACGACCAAGCGTCTATCTGTTATAGGGAAATCTAAAATACGGATATCGATTGCATCGTTGCTTTCTACCTTAGGATCTATTTCATTTGGAATATACTTATGGCACTTTCCTCTGGCTTCATATATATTTCTTCTTCTGGATATCCCAAGAAATGCTATAGAAACGCTGATACGGATGGCTGTCATATTTACAATTTCAGCATTACTTTCGACAGTCACGCATCTTCTGGTGGAAAAACCAGCACTGCGGATAAAAAAGCATATTCTGAGAAAATATACATGAGAAACAGGCGAGGGTAGTGGATAATAAAAAAAACAAGACAGGGATATGGTGGGCACTTACAGCCCGGGTAGATAAAACTCAATCAGATTTTGTAAAAAGTCGTCCACCCCTTTATTTTTAAGGGCGGTTTTAAGAGCGTCTTTAATCGCTTGCGGTTTGCATGTTTCTGCAACTCCATTTGCCCGTATGGGCTCTGGAGCGTCTCCAACAGTCGGTACAATCGTAATTATGATTGACCAAATACACCCATGCTTATTTGGGTCATGTGGGTCTTTCGGGTCAGATGGGTTAGTGCTTGAAGGACCGTATTTGAGGGCAATTTGGGTATTTTGATCATCCCCCAAAAATGTATGGTCAATTTGTACTGTTTGTGTAACTCTTTCGTTCGTGGTACTTGTGGTCAGCGAAATGATCATCGCCGGCAATTCCGATAATTCTTTGATATGCGGTAAACCTGCAAGTAGTAGCATTACTGCTAAAACAAAGCTCATGGTATACCTGTTTACAACTCGAACCATTGTGATGCTCCTCGTGTTACCCTGTCTTGTTTTTAATGTTCTAGAAAAACATCGATTGATCATCTCGCAGTTGTATGAGATAACTTCACAATGTTTTTCACCTGTAGTTTATAACTATAGGCGAGTAGAGTCTACATGAAATTACTTTTGAATACAAATTGGACATATATATTTTTAGAATTCAATGATCTACAATACTGAATGTTCATGCCAAACAGACATCCGGTCCTCAAATTCATCGGAATTGTTATTGCGATTATTTATATAGTCTTGTTTTCTGACCTCGTCCTGAATGGCAGAGTACTTTCCAGAAAAACAGAGTTTGCAAAAAAAAGTATTAACGAAGATATTTTCAAAAAACTTACATCCATACTCCCATGGAATATACGCAAGAAAGCTGAAAATGTCTTCATTAACACAGGCTTTCTTCCTATACCATCACCCACACCTACTATCATCCCAACTCCCACAATCGTACCGAACTCAGTCTCATTTATAGAACAACCAAAAGATATCATTGAGGAGCAATCCACGACATTCACCTGGTATGTTGACGGATCTCCAAACATTATCACTGATACGACAGTCTACTTTGGTACGACGAGCAATCCCGGAGTGTTAACAAATAATGCGAGCCCTCAGGATACGAGTTACACAGGAGCGCTGAAAGATTTTATGAACGGTAAATACACTATTCCACTGAGGTTTATAGCAAGCAGACAATTTCTTACTCCAGCTACCTATTATTACCGGGGATATGCACTGGTTGACGGCAAGCATATTTGGTCTGATGAGCACACGCTAAATGTTACTGGTCCACCTCATTCTGTAAAAATAGTCGATAAACCCGGCACTGTGAAAGTGGGGGAGAGCGCTAATTTTACCTGGGAAGTGAGTGGACCACCTCTTACAACTAATTACAGCGCTATCGTTTATTCGAAAGAGTCCAAACCCGGAGAGCTTCGCATCTCAACCGGTATCACTTCCACTCCGTATACGACACTCGTGAAAGACTTCACCACAGGAACATATAATGTACCGCTTCGGTTTATCGGAAGCGCGCAGTTAACAGAGCCGGGTACGTATTATTTCCGTGGACTCACGGTTGTCGATAACCGCAATATCTGGACTGAAGAATCTTCGTTTAAAGTGGAATAATTATTATTCTTATTTCTTCTCTAAAGTATCGAGGTCAGTAAGAATTTCCCGGAAATGGGTGAGCGGATTTACTTTTTCATACTTCTTTACTATTTCACCTTCAGGATTGATAAGATAACTTATTCTTAGAATCCCAAAATAGCTTTTACCCATGAAGCTTTTCTTTCCCCATGCCTCATACTCCATGATTGTTTTCTTTTCGGGATCAGAAAGAAGAGGAAAGTTGAGCTTAAACTTCTTGGCGAACTTCTGATGCGACTGGACACTATCTGCACTGATACCCAATACGCGTACTTTTCTTTTTTCAAACTCATGTATTCCATCACGAAAATTACACGCCTCTCGCGTACATCCTGGTGTATCATCTCTGGGATAAAAATAGACTACAACCCAATTACCAATATATTTAGAAAGTGTATGGGAAGTTCCGTCCTGATCCAGTAGAGTAAAGTCCTGAGCTCTTTTAAGTTCTGTCATTATCTTAGATTCTAAAAGCTTTGAAGCCTTTATTTTATCCTTTCAAGTTTACCTCGACGTTTAACGATATTCTTATAATCCCACTGTATTTCTGAAGCTTTTTTGAGCCAACGTGCTAGGTCGCTTTTGTTGACTTGGTCAACTGATGTATAGCGCGCCTGTGCAGCCTTAAACGTACCTTCTGGTTGTAGCCCTGGTTCGTCAAATGATTGCCCGCTCCAGAATAGGAGTTGTACACAGTCCTTTAATTTCGCATATCCAACGATAGGATTACCTTCCAGAAAACAGACGGGGCGAGCGTGCCACACTTTACTTTCAGCTTGAGGTAAATTACTGTCAATTTCTTGCTGCAAGAGTTGACAAATCTTTTTCGCTTCACCTTCGAGGGAATTGTTATATTCTTCGATATTTATAGGTTTTTGTATTTTCATATATTTTTTACTATATTGCTGCCAGTTTATTCGGTATAACTCTTACTATACATATGAGTCAACTATTTTGACTACCATTGAACATTATACAAGCAAAGTGTATCAAATTTTCTAAAACATGAAATCTTAATCTATTTTTATGTATGTAGTACTTCCTCTAGGAGTTCGGGAAACTCATTTGTTTTCATTTGAGAATAGAGAAAATGAATCTTATTCTCGAGTTTTATAATTCGTGGGTTTAGCGCTTTTTTATAGATTTCCAGCGATTTGAGATGGTGGGGAAGATCGTTCGAAGTAAATATGACGATTTCATCTGCAATATCAGAAACATCAGTCACGAGTTGAAAACTGTATAAATCTTTCCTGGAATCTGATTCAGATTCTGATATTTTAGCAGGTGCAACAAGTATCAATTTTTTAACTTTTTTCTTCACATCTAGTAACCATCGCACCAAAAACGCAGCTCCACAACTATGCCCTATAAGTAGAGTGTTGTGTGTCACAGGATGTTTCTCAAATTCTCTTTTCCAGTCAACATACTGAGGTTTCCAAGATAACGGTAAATCGGGAGCGATGGCATCATATCCTAAGACGCTAAGTTTATCTGCTAGCCAATTCATCCATCTATTAGTTTGGGGGGTAACTGATTGTTGATTGGGAGGACAACCATGGAGAATAATAACTCTATCAAAGTTTTTCATATGTGAACCGCTTCAGACTAGAATCGAACACCTTTCAAGATTATTTTATACGAGTTTATCAAACATTTCAGAAGTTCCAAATACAAGTTCCTGCTTTATTTAAACAGGGGTTGTTGTATCAATATTAATAATATTTAAGCTTCGAAACTCAACTTTAAATTTCTTTCTCATATCTTCGTCTTTATGATGGGCATTCGATTGTAAAAAAATATTACCAAATGATTCGTTTTGAACATTCTCATAGTAAAGTTCTTTTTTAGAAGATTTAGCAAAAAGCTTGTTTCCATCTATAATTACTTCTAGGATTGAAAATCCATCATGCGTTATGTATTCATCTTCTATATTTTTACCTTGAATTGGTGTTTTTCCTGGTGGAGTAGGTATTGGAACGACCTCCAAGCTTTTATTGCTCCGAACATAAACAAGCTCTGCGGGTTGAATAGATGATGTTGAGCGAAAATAAATTCCAAACCAGTCTAACTCATCCGAAGGATTGATAAGCTTAAATTCTACCCTTAATTTCAAGTTTTTAATTATTTTGGGTAGCTGTACCTCAATAATACTTCTATGGCCTGTCAATTCTCCCTCTGAAACATTAACTAAATTTTCATGAAATGCGTTATCAAAATCCTGTTCTTTAATTGACAGAAAAAGCATTAATTGCTGAGATAATTTTTTTATTAAATCTGTTGTATCTAAATATTTTTCTGCCTTAAAACCCTGTATATCAAATGGCAGCTTATTTCTATCCTGGCCAGTCATTATGATGACATTCTTGTTTAGTTGAATAGCGATGCCTAGTTCTAGCATTACATTTGCGTTTGCATTTGTCACATCCGCAATAAAAACATCAGACGCTTTGATATTGGAAACAATTTGTTCATATAATTGCTTATTTCTTCTTATAAAATTTTCTCTTTCGGCCCAATTGGCGTCATCTTTAATGACTAATGGACCATCATATATTTCCCACTTTGGTAATAATTCTATTATTAGAGGTCTGTAAATTTCTTTAAAAGAAGAATCCCATGGTCGTGCAATGAAAAGCGCTGGTTTAGTTTTTGTATATAAACTTATCATTTTGTGAGCCGACTGGGACTCGAACCCAGAACCAACTCCTTAAGAGGGAGTTGCTCTACCAGTTGAGCTATCGGCCCTAAAATTTCCCCTACAAACCCTGAAAATACGTATGCGCCTCTGAAGGGAATCGAACCCCCATCAACGGTTCCGAAGACCGTTGCTTTATCCATTAAGCTACAGAGGCAATGCACTATTATATCATTCTATCCATCCTATAAAAAAGTGTCCGTTGA
>CAZYQZ010000087.1:0-5905 GCA_964649915.1 uncultured Gammaproteobacteria bacterium
CATTAAGGAACTGTTATCAACGTATTTTGCAAACGTGTTTGTATTTTCAATGAACAACGAACTCGTACATACAGGATTTACTCCAATGGCCGAATACTTAATGATTCTCTGCGTGGGTCCAATCAAAAAAAATATACTATGAGAAATGATAGTATCAGCATTATAATTCCAGCATACAATGAAGAGAAAAACTTGATTCATGCAGCTTCCAAAGCGGTAAAAGTAGCAACATCTCTTCTGTTGGATTACGAAATAATAATTATCGATGATGGAAGTACCGATAAAACACTGAATGTAGCAAAAAGGTTGAGTGAAACCAATACACGTATACGTGTATTTCGCTTCAAAACAAATAAAGGGATAGGATCAGCTCTTGCCTATGGGTTTAAATATGCAAAAAAAGCATATGTGATGGGATATCCAGGAGATTATGATACCTCAGAGCAACTTCTGACAGATCTGATTAAACAACGGAAAGATGCAGATATTATTAGCTCGTATATGCTTAACCCACAAGTGAGATCTTATACGCGGAGATTCATATCTAGTTGTTATGTGATGCTCATTAATCTATTATTTAACTTAAATTTGAGATATTATAATGGCTATTTCATAGCAAAAACAAAAAACATACAGGCAATTGGGATATCGTCAAATGGATTTGGTATTTTTGCAGAAATAAAAATTCGATTCATAAACCAAGGTAAAAGTATTAAGGAAATACCGTTTAAGCATATTGGGAGAAAGCATGGGGTGTCCAAGGCTATAACTCTGGGAAGTTTCTTGGATATTCTAATAATAATTTGTACGTTATTTTACGAAATAAGAATTCTTAAAAAATAAGAACATATGATTTTTCTTCTTATTGCAGTTTCCTTCTTCATGGTGTGTATTCTCTTACATATACAGCTTCATAACTTTCTTGCAAAACGTAATATAATGACTTTGAAAACGGTATATATTTTCATTGCGGGCGCGCTTCTACTTGCTGTTACGTTACAGACACTAGGACCGTTTGTTCGTTCTATTACTGCGATATCAGACGCTATAAAAGAACCATTATTTTTTTCTTCTCTCTGTTTATATATTCTTCTTTCCGTATCATTTACTATTTTTTTTGCAAGTCCATTCTTAGGTGATGAAAGTCCATCTTCAAAAATTTATCTTTTACTCAAAAAAAACGGAACAATGACCAAAGAAGAGTTGCTTTCATATTTTACAGATAAAGAAATTGTCCTTAAGAGAATCGATAATCTTATATTTGTAGGGTGGATTGAAGTAAAAAATAATCACTTACGTGTTACCAAAAAAGGAAAATTTATTGCCTCACTCATCTTTTTTAATCGGACGTTATTAAATGCTCATTTGATCGGATAAAAAAATGGATGGACTTATAATTATCTCCGCCATATTAGGGTTTGTCGGTTTTCTTATTGTTCATGTTGTTTCTTTCCGGATGATTGATCATAAAAAAATTCTTTTTGTTTTGCTTGTATCCTATTTCATCTCACTAGTTATGGAACTATGTATTTTCTACGTACTTAAAACATATTTTTTTGGAGCAAAACTTTCATATCAGATGCAGATAGTTGGGTTTTTCTCTTCGGTTTTGCTTTTTAGCTTAGCTTCCTTTTCTTATGTATTGGCGGCAGTTGGTATTACGATTACATCTGTGAGAATCCAAATGCTTATCGAGATTGCCACCTCAAAAATGGGAGTAACTAAACAACATCTTCTTTCTAAATATAATAAAAATGTCGTGGTTACAACGAGACTCCTTCGGCTCCAAGGATCAGGAGAGATATCAAATAATAAAAAGCAATATTTTCTAAAAAAATCCTCTTCCTATTTTGGGTTCCATACAAGCCTGATTGAAGTTGTAAAAAAACTATATAACCGACCAAAAGGATTATAAGTACGTGAATTATCGATCAAAATCATTTCTTCTATGTTTTATACTGGGTTTTATTTTCTTACTCCTTCTGGAAGCGCCCTTTATATACGGACTACTAAAAACTCCTCAAAATACCATCTATCTCGGTACGGTACATTATCCTCCTGATTATTTCGGATATTTATCATTTATTGCCCAGGGCAAAGATCACATACTTTCCTCTCGACTTTTATACACAACTGAAAATATATCTCCAACATTGTTCCGCTGGCAATTCGTATTATGGGGAAGGGTACTATCTTTTCTGCCAATTCACTCAGGATATATGTACCAGCTTGCTGTGATTTTTTGTACTGTTGCATTTTTTATTTCCGCTTATTGGTTTATATGTCTCTTGGTACAGGATGGTAGGAAAAGAGTTATGTCATTTTTTTTCTTCCTTTCCGGCAATGCATGGCCAATACTACAGTCTTTCAACGAGGTAAAGTCATGGGGATACCACACGTATTGGTTTAATACTGGAACATTGTTTAATAGATTTGGGGCAACACCACACCATCTCCTGGCTAGCGCACTTTTAATCTACTCACTGATTCTCACACTTTCTTGGTATAGACAAAAACAAAAGAATAAAAAGTTTTGGGGTTACGCACTTGCAGCGATAGTTCTTAGTATAAATCTCGTAAGCATCTCTCCGATGCAATGGGTTCTGGCGATAGGAGCCGGATGTGGAGCGTTACTTCTTGCTTCATTTCAACTATGGAGGAAGAAAAAGGATACGGTAGCGCTTCTGACACACTGGTATATGATGTTTGTGTATAGTATCAGCGGTCTACCAGTATTTTTATATCTGCAAAAAATATATAGTAACTTTCCATTTACTGTAGCAAATGCCTGGGAGGCAACTCAGCAAGTACATCTGTCTTTGTTAGAATTTTTCTATAGCAGTGGATTCGTTCTCCTTTTTGCTGCCATCGGACTTCTCTTTGCGTTTTTCAAACGAAAAAGAAACATTGAAGATCTTATGTGTTACGTAACACTTTTTGTCTGTCTGTGGTTATTTTTCGGGAAGGTACCGCAATTTTTCCATGTCACGAATGCTAGATTTTGGCCTCAAGCTATCTATGTCATTTTGGGAGTTTTTGCAGCGCGTGGGGTAGAAAAAATAAGCTCTTTATACAAAAAAGATAGGGCGTTTTTTCTTTTTGTCATCTTATTTTTATATACGACAACCACACTTCCTGCTACATACACACAACTTCGCGAGCGTACTACTTTTGAGAAAAGTAATATGTATATGTATTTACCCAAGGATATTTATATCTCGTTTATGAACCAACGAAAACAGGCGAGTACATCAGATATTTTTCTATTACCCTGGCCAATCAACCATATTTTTCCGGGTTTGACTGGAAACGTTTCCTATTTTGGAGATGAATTATCGCATATGACTATTAACGCAAAACAAAAAAACGACCAATCCTACGCATTGTTTGACGGGAAAATGAGTGAGCAAGATGCGTATAGTTTTCTGACATCAAATAATATAAAGTACATATATAGTTTTTCCTATCATCCGATATCTAAATATTCTTTTTTACGAAGTGTAGAACATACAAATAACTATTCTTTAAATAGTGTAACAAAGTGAAAGGAGTCTTTATGGCAACAATGAAACTGTATCAGCAAGAAGAGAAAGACATAATACTTCGGACACAAAATCACGATCCTTTCATGGATTACCTTACGTCTAAAATTATGCCACCACTTGAGGAGAGAAAAATAAAAGGCAGAGTACTTGATCTGGGTTGTGGAAGTGGAAGAAATGTTTTTGCCGCTGTAGAAAGAGGATACACGGGGGTGGGAGTTGATAATGTAAAGACATCGCTTGAAATAGCAAACGAGGAAGCCAAGCGGTTGAGAATTGCAAAGAAAGCTACATTTATCCACGCGGATATTACAAAGTTAAAGAAGCAACAGTTTGGTGTATTTGACTTCGTAATCTTACAAGAGGTAATAGAACATGTTCCAGATTTTCAAAAACTTATCGACTTTTCATATGGGTCGCTGAAAAAAGGAGGAATGATTCTTATCACTACTCCAAACGATCCCAACCAATGGACAGTCTTTGATGACTATGCTCGTCATGTCCGAAGGTTCAAAATCCCAGAGCTTGCTTTGTCTCTCAAGTCATTTAAGAACGTGAGTATATCAACTGTTGGATTTCCTCTCCACCGATTGACGCTCAAGACATACGATATTGCAACAAAAATACTCGGTACAACACATGAAGCAAAGAGGTTTCGAAAAAATTCTGAATTTCACAATGTCTACTACCTATTTGGGTCATTTGTCATGAAAATTGACGACCTCTTTACGACCCCATGGGGTGATACGCTTGTCGCGATGGGGGAAAAATAATAGACCCGCATTTACACTCTACGTGCAAAGCAGTGTAAGATAGGTATACAATTACTTCATTATGGCCTCTAAGAAAAAAATTCAGAAAAATTTTACTGGCTTTTATACATTTCCTAAAAAAGCATTCAACACAAGTAGCTGGTACAGCCACATTCTCAACGGAAACGAGATGACGTATCTTCATGATATCGGGGGAATGACTCGCCATGATAGTACGGTCACGTATTCCGCACCTGTGCAGCCAATCCGGGAATATGTAACAAAACACATGGAAAAGGGCACGATAGAACAGGTCTCAAAATTTCTTGGATTCTTGGGTTTGAATCAAAATATTCAGGAGAGATTTCTTTATGCGGGATGCTGGCATGGAAATGATGCGAAAAAGGCATATCAAATACTGCAGTCATCAGTACATTACGCATTCTTTAGTGATATTACTGGTTCAACAATTGTGGAGCAGGCAAAGGCAACATATTACAACTACTTTATACATCCAGCAGTACAACTAGTTCGGCAGGCTGTGACTAACCAAAAGCTTCTTTCATATACAGTACATAAAAATGGACTGACAATAGCGCAAGCATATAAAAAATTAGTTCGGTTTCAACTGACTATGGAAGGAGCGTCAACTTATCAGATTAGACAGACAGTTCATAGCTTAAATGACGAAATAGTAGCGCTTTCGATACGGAAGTTGGCACACCCAAAACGGTTTGTGAACTTTGGCGAATGGTTAGGCAGTTTCTCCTACACAGGGCGAACGCAATTACTAAAAATTATTGAGAAAGATACAAAGGCATTTATTTCAGTGTTGCAGAAACTAAAGACGCAAGGAACAAAGGTTATTATAGTTGAAGGTAATTGGGATAATCCCAAAACACTTGCAAGTATTGCATACGGAGATGGAACACAGCCCGTAAAGCAGTTTTTCCAAACTGGTGTCTATTTGGATATTGTCGGATTACCATTTTATCGAGGACTATCTTCTCTCACTACGAAAACCTCATACCATATTCTTGCTCCATATTTTTCTTTAAAATGTGATTACGATTCTCTTTCTCCCAATCTTGTTAATACTCTCATAAAAGAATCTCAAGATGCACGGGCAAATAAAAAGACGGTGATCATGTATGCTCATGGAGTACCATATCCAAATATTCACGATTTATCAGAGCGTCATCCAGTAATTACTCGTGATAATCTTCTTGTAGCAAAGACTCTGCGAAAACTTATCCATGCAACACAACCTCATGAAGTGGTTTACCCTCATTTTCATACAGCACGTATAAGTGAGAAGAAAACGAATATCCCACTGAATTGGAATACCGTCTCAAACATACATAAACAGAATGTGCAATTGACCCAAAACCACGAAGCCATACATGAAGCTGATGCCCTTTTTTCAGCGAATGTGTATGTCCCATTTCGTCGTATAGCAATAGGGGAGTTAATGAAACGAAAAACAACCAGATTATTTGGTGATATAAATACATTAGCGAGCATAAAATGAAAGTACAAATCGCTTGGCCATGGGAGATAAAAGAAGATATAAAAGAGTATGTGTGTGTAGTGATCGATATCTGGGCAGCA
>CAZYQZ010000088.1:0-5785 GCA_964649915.1 uncultured Gammaproteobacteria bacterium
AGTAAGCGATATCTGATATAGTACGATTAAGATTGGCACTACAGTCTAAACCCTAGTGCCTTTTTATATGACAGTCGGTCTTATTATCATCGCCCTTTTTGGGCTTATCGCCGTTCTTACGCACAGACGTACCCGCTTCGAAGAGCGGGTTTTTAAGAACGTACCCATCAATGATTGGTTTATTCTTGCGGGCTACCCAGCGATGTTATTCATAGGCTGGGCACTTCTTATACGAAATATAATCAATAGACCTAGTATCGGCCTGTTACCGATTGATGATATCGATTTTCTTCTTGTGATGCTTATATTTCTCGTTTATGCCTTTGTCGGAAATAGCGTGCATTTTATCTCCAAGATAGTATGGAGATATCTCGTCACTGAGCATAAGAACAGCATGGCATACAAGGTAAATGAAATGTTTCATGGGCAGCTATCACATTACCTTATATATACGACGACCCTGATTGTTATATTTCTCATCTCACTTCTTGAGCTGAATCATCCGACCCTTTATCCATTCAGCTCTGGATTTCGAGTTGTTGCGCTCATTACGGGGATTGTCTTCGGGTATTCCTGCGCGAAGTCGATCTTCTATACGAACCAGTGGTTCGGCGGATATAACAAGCCGTTATCATTTCTCGCCATGTTTCTGCTCGCAGTTATGTTATCTTTCTTTATACTTTTAGATATTAATATATACTACTATCCAGTTTCTTTTTTCATCATAACATCATTTGGATCATTCATCGGCGCATTTATTCTCCGGCAAGTTGTAATTTTTTCTCGATTATCTGGAAAACTAAAAGGAAGATTCATTCATCGATTGTTGAGCGGCTAATTTAGTTGGTCGTCCTTCGTTACTTTTTATTGGATTTTGAAAATTGTCATTTTCAAGCTGCCATGTCCAATCCGTTTCTGTCTGTCATCTACACACTTCTACCTGAACCACAGTCATCCCTCCTTTCCGGCATGCTTTTCGGAGTAAAAGAAACGATGCCCAAAGACCTCTATCAAGCACTCGTCATTACAAGCACTCTCCACGTAGTAGCGCTATCCGGTACTAACATTAGTATTCTCGTTGATCTGACAATGAAAGTCACAGAATTTTTGGGAAGAAAAATTTCAAGTTTTCTGACAATTATTTTCATCACTTTTTTTGTACTTTTTGTCGGCCCAAGTTCGACGATTATCCGAGCAGCAATCATGGGAAGCCTCTCGATGATTTCCATCATCACAGGTCGGAAAGACTGGGCGCTTCTTAGCTTATTTTTAGCCTCGGGTATCATGCTTTTGGTCCATCCTGACTATCTGAATGAGATATCGTTTCAGTTATCGTTTCTTGCAACCTTTGGCGTAATATTGGCACAAGGAGTGATCAAGCGCCAACATACACAAGGAGCGGTAGATCAAGCTGTCTATTTTTTGAAAGAAAACCTTGTCCTGACGGTCTTCGCCCAAGTATTCACACTGCCTGTCATAGCGCTCCAATTCCAGAGAGTTTCACTCATTGGGCCCGTGGCAAATCTTCTGGTAGGGTGGGTGGTACAACCGATCATGATTCTAGGAATCATCACCGCTGTTTCGGGCTCGATTTTTCATCCATTAGGAATGATTGCTGCATGGATAGTATGGGTACCGCTCACTTACTTCGTGAAAGTTGTGGAGATCCTTGCGGTTTTACCCTTTGCTTCTATATCCTTTTAAGCAGCTTCTTTCTTCTGGTTCTGCGATTCTCTTGAGAGAATGCTTCACCGGGAATTGGGACAGCTTTATCGTATGAGGATAGGGCTAACTCAATAGAATCACGTACGTCTAGAGTTGGAGTATCTCTGAGAATATCTATGCCTTGATCTCTGAGTTTTCGAATTGTTGCAAGCGCGAATGCATGTGCGTTTCGTTCGCGACCAACGAGAAGTTGTTTCATCTTCAGGAATGTTTGGATTCCTTCGGATTTGATGCCAGTTTTTATGATAAATGGGAGAGCCGGGAAGACGAGTTTGCGGATAAGCCAGGATTTGAAGAGCGTCCACCCCAGGTCATCTTTACTCTTCTTATCATCTTGCATTTGAAATGTATGGCCGGCCTCATGAAGTGGAACGATATCGTCGATGATCTTGACGATATCTTTCCCTGCTTTTTCATTCAACATCTTGGCATTAGGATGGTTGGAGAGAGAATTGAGGATAAGATATTCACCTTCTATTGTCCGTACGGCAGCTGCATTGAACATGGATGGGATAGATATAGTTTGGATAGGTTTTGATAGACTTTCTGAGCTACTTTTATCCTTCCAGAGCTGCCCCACGTCCCATGCTTTCTCTGTTTTCTTGTCTACCAGATAGTAATCCAAGATTTCATAGACGGGTGTGAAGAGAAATATGTTCTTTTTCCTTTTCAATTTCTTCACTGTCGCGATACCATTCTCTGCTGTATGGATGTCGAGCTGGGTTCCATCAGGAAAATGAACTGGTGAGCGACCAGTAGAATATCCAGAATGGACAAGTGGAAGAAGGGAAGGAGGAAGTACAGCGTCAATAGTTCCAACTCGAAGGGAATCCAGTGTAGACCGCTGTCCTTTCTTTCCCTCCTCAAGAAGAGCTAGTTTTCCTTGAATGTCAGAAAGAAGACGGCTTTCGTTTGGTGGTCTGATTACTGTAAGCGCTTGTTCAACTGATGGGAGAGAAGGCGATGGTCTTTTATCTATTGGTTCTGCGGATAGTCCTGAGACTCTTGAGTTTTCATGAATTGTCGCCATTTCAATCTATATTCTAGAAAAATTCATGGAGTATTGATAGAGTATATTGACTTTTTATCTTATAGGACGCTAAGATCAATAATAAGTCTATTAAAAAGATATGAGCTTTTATGATCGGTGAAGGCGGTGGAGGTTTACAAGATAGTCCCATTATGCATCCTGCAGTAGCGAGGCATGATGCTCAGGGTCATCCTGTTGATGTAAATGGGAAAGTAATCGATTTTCAGTCTGTCGGCGTTAGTTTTCAAGCTCCCGTGAGAGGTCATGAGCTCAGTGGTCAAATTGAGATTTCTAAACCTAAACCGAAAGTGAAACTTGAAGGAGATGGTAATATTATTTCCGATACCGATCATCCTGATGCAAAAACCCACTCAGAAAAAAAATTCTCCGATTTATGGCCCCCCGGATACATCACGCTCCTGAACCATAGGAATGCTTGGCCTGATCGTCCAGAAAGGATGGATCAAGAATTTGGTCAACAAAATGCTGTAATCCAAAACGCAGTTGATTTAATTCTTGACTGTCGCTTTTTGGATGAAAATCAGACAGGTATTCTTCAAAAATCAAAAGCGTTACTAACTATACCTTCAGGAGCTGTTTGGCGTGCTGTAGATATTATCAGTTCTCAAATTAAGTTAAGCACTGCGTATAACGAGATTCAAAGACCCTATGCCAAATTTGATTTATCAGCAGAAAAAGAAGCTCGATTACAAGTAGAAAAAAAAATTCTAGAAGTGTATAAGTCTATTGGATTTAAATCTTCTAGCTTTAATGCTGCAACTACTGGTAATCTAGTATCAGAAACGAAGAATCAAGAAGTTCCGGTACAGAAGGAAGATGAGATGCCTAAAAAAGTGGCCAAAGGTCTTCTTTATACTCTCACCACCACTTTACCATATGCGACTCGCCGAGCCTTACTAGGGGAACTTACACCTCCAGATAACGTTGATTTATTGATGGGAAGCGCTGTAGCCTCAGTGCCGACTGTAATCGAAACTTTAAAGGCAAGCGCTGACCCAATCAAAATTCGGGGCGAAGTCCCCCCTGATCCTACTTGGACAAGATTAACTTTGGTAAAAGCAGCAGACGAAGGGGCAGATGCTCTCACCCGAATTGCGTGGGGACAATACAAATATGGCGTTACTACCGAAAAACTAAATAAAATCATAGCCCAAGGAGGAAGTGAGCGAGCAGAGGCTATGAAAGATATGGAGCGAAGAATGCTTTTTGCTGAGATCGCTCGACGTCCCCGGGTAGGATTTGAGCTTATGGCGAAGTATTTCTATCACAATCCTCAGTACACTAACGGTGTTATGGAGGAACTTCGTGCGAAAGGGATGGGTGAGTATGTTGCTGAATTAAACAAGATTAGCCATAAAGCTGAGGAGATGAATGCAGATGCAAAAGTAAAAAATAATCCAGCAAACCTGGCTATTGTTCGCGCTATTCATGAAATGGAAATACCGGAAATGATGCAGTTATTTGCATCCTCTTTAACCGAGGCACAATTGAAAACATATTTAAATAAAGATTACATCAATACAAATCAGGAAAATGAGCAATTAAGAGTAAGCGCAATCAATTCGGTGGTGGCAAAACCATATCATCCCGTATTAAACGCAGCCTTCGTTGTAGAAACTCCCTATGAAACTGGTGAGAATACTACACGAAAAGTTCTTCTCGAACGCTGTGTGAAAGATTTGGTAGAATCTCTTCCATCAGTAAACGGTGATGAGCATGAAGCTGTTGTTGCAGGTATATTGGGTAACGCTGGGGAAATACATGCGAAACCAAGCCAAATCCAAGATGAAGCATGGGCTGCCTACATGCTTTTGGCTGAGCAATTTCAGAAAGTTCCACCCGACATGGAGCTACAGAAAGAGTTAATGGGCGAATTAAAGAAGGTATGGAAGAGTAAAACCGCTGAAGGAAAATACGGTCTTCCTTTGCCTGAACCAGTAATCAAATTACTTGCGGGAAATCTGGGGGGTACTCACGTGAGAGTTATAGATCATGCCGAATTAGAGCGACAGATAGGAAGCGTTACAGTAACTGGAGACGAAATAATGTCATTTAGATTACAAGCACTTACTCCAGATAAAATTCGAGAATTAAGAAAACAATTGCTAGGTAATGAGAAAATTAAAGAATTGAATATTGATGCTCTTTCTTCACAAGATGCAAAAGATGCTGTTTTAGCAAATGCGGTTTCTGAAGCGGGTTTACAAGTTATGTGGGAAGAATTGATTAGAAACGAAGTCCCGGATGTGCGAATACAAAGCGCATATGATTATTTACTCGCAAAAAAGAAGAGAGATATTCGTTCAACCCCACCACAAATTATAGATGAACGTCCATCAGAAGCAACTGAAATGTTATATTCGCACTTAACTGGAATGGTAGGAAGACATATGGGATCTTCGCCTACGGAATTTACCCGTCCATACGATACCACGATAGCAGCCTTTGCACAGGCTTCAAAGAGATTTAGTAGAAGAACAGAAGTAACAGAGGCGATTCGTCATCCTCGCGAGATGAGTGCTTCTGAAAAAAAATTAATAGATAATTTTGCAGGAGAAATGTGTAAAGATTGGGCTATTTTTCATGAAAGTTCTGGCTATCAATCTGCAGTAATTAGACGAGGAATCGATACTGTAGCTCCGCTTTTCCAACAATATGACGCAGAACCAGTTGTAGGAGATCGTACAAAAATGCGCACTCTTCTCGATAAAGCTGAGGTTCTCGCTTGTGCAAAGGCAATGGCAGTTCAAGAACTGGCAGGTCAACTAATTAGGAATTTCACCCCGGCTGAAGGGTTAAGACGCGGCGAAATTAATCCAGATGAGCTAAATCAAATAGATGAATTAAATTTTGAGTGGATTTCTAAAGAAAACTTGATCACTTTAGCAAACATGTTTAAACAAATTAGTGCTGACGCAAGAAGTATTCCTCAAACGGTGTTAGAGAGGTTACGCACTGTGGTAAGTACTGATATGGCTCCACAACAGCCACTGCTATCCGCCAGTACCG